>JAZLIA010000001.1:0-17096 GCA_045617125.1 Clostridia bacterium
GGCGCGGGAGCCCGGCGGCTCCGTCATCATTTTGCCGACAAGCCTGTCGTGGGCGGCTGCCCGGTTCATCCCTGATGGCCCGGGACCACGCATGCTGTCATATAGATCCGCTCTGGTTGCGGGCGGAAACCGAGAGTGAAACGGGACCGTTTCCCTTTCGGCGTCTGGATTCTCCCCCGGTTAGACGGCAAGTTATCTACGCCTTGACGCCTTGCGGGGCTGATTCCTTCCCCATCGATAAATTTGGAGGTGTACCAGCACATGGCACGTATTGCGGGTGTTGACCTGCCCCGTGAAAAGCGCGTTGAGGTTGGCCTGACCTACATCTTCGGCATTGGCCCGACGGTGTCCAAGCAGATCCTCGATGTGACCGAAGTGAATCCTGATACTCGCGTGAAGGATCTCTCCGAAAACGAAATCAGCAAACTGCGTGAATACATCGAACACCACCTCAAGGTGGAAGGCGATCTTCGTCGTGAAGTCAGCCTGAACATCAAGCGGCTCGTGGAAATCGGCTGCTATCGCGGTGTACGTCATCGTCGTAATCTGCCCGTGCGCGGACAGAATACCAAGCAGAATGCCCGTACCCGTAAGGGTCCGAAGCGTACTGTCGGCAACAAGAAGAAGTAATTCTTCTTAACTTAAGAACAAACAATCCAATCTAGAACACCCCGTATGGGGGTCGGAGGGATAATAATGGCACCCAAGAAGGCTTTGAAGAAAGTATCACGCAAGCGCCGTGAAAAGAAGCTCGTTGAGCGCGGTGTTGCGCATATCCGTTCTTCCTTTAATAATACCATCGTTACCATCACCGACACTCAGGGCAACGCTCTGTCCTGGGCTTCTGCCGGTCACATGGGATTCCGCGGTAACAAGAAGTCCACTCCTTTTGCCGCTCAGATGGCCGCAGAGACTGCTGCTAAGGCATCTCTGGAATTCGGCCTGAAAACTGTTGATGTGTTGGTAAAGGGCCCCGGTTCCGGCCGTGAGTCCGCTATCCGCGCCCTGCAGACCGCAGGCCTGGATGTTACCATGATCAAGGACGTGACGCCCATCCCGCACAACGGCTGCCGTCCGCCCAAACGTAGAAGAGTTTAACAGGAGGTTCTTTCAAATGGCTAGATATACAGGCTCTGTTTGCCGCCTGTGCCGTCGTGAAGGCACCAAGCTCTTCCTGAAGGGCGAAAAGTGCTTCTCCGCAAAGTGTGCTCTCGGCAAGCGCCCCACCCCTCCCGGCCAGCATGGTCAGGCCCGTCAGCGTAAGATGAGTGAATATGGCGCCCAGCTGCGCGAAAAGCAGAAGGCCCGCCGTGCCTACGGTTTGCTGGAAGGTCAGTTCTATCGCACCTATGAGCGCGCTTCCAATATGAAGGGCGTTACCGGTGAAAACCTGCTCCAGCTGCTCGAACGCCGTATTGATAACGTGGTTTATCGTGCCGGCTTCGCCGCTTCCCGTCCCCAGGCCCGTCAGCTCGTGCTTCATGGCCACTTCACCGTGAACGGTAAGAAAGTGGACATTCCCAGCTATGAACTGGATGAGAACGATGTGATCGCCGTCGCCAACAACAGCAAGGAACTGGAAATGTTCAAGGCTGCGCGCGAAGGTTCCAACCGAGTTATTCCCAAGTGGCTTACTGTTAATGCCGATGCGCTGACCCTGACTGTGTCCGCGCTGCCCGCCCGTGAGGATATCGACTTTGCCCTGCAGGAGAACATGATCGTTGAATTCTATTCCAGGTAATAGTTCAAGAAGGGTATTCTCCCCTAACGGACCGTAAGGAGGGCATATATCGTGATCATCGAATTCGAAAGAGCACACATCGAATGCGAAGAAATGTCCGAGAACAATACTTTCGGACGCTTCGTGATCGAACCTCTCGAGCGTGGATTTGGCCATACTTTGGGCAATTCCCTGCGCAGAGTATTGCTCAATTCCCTCCCCGGCGCTGCCGTCACCAGTGTGAACATTGACGGCGTAGCCCACGAATTTTCCACTGTGCCCGGTGTCAAAGAAGACGTGACTGAGATCATTCTGAATCTGAAGCAGGTGGCGCTCAAGCTGTTTGCGGATCAGGTGAAGATGCTTGAGGTAAACGCTGAGGGTCCCTGCGAAGTGACTGCCGCAGACATCCGCGTGGATGATGAAGTGGAGATCGTGAACCCGGAACTGCATATCGCAACTCTGGGTGAAGGTGCTCATCTGCATATGTGGCTGAGTATCGACAAGGGCCGGGGATATGTTTCATCTGATAAAAACAAGAATCCGCAGATGGCGATCGGCGTTATTCCGATCGATTCCATCTATACTCCGATCCACAAGGTCAACTATACTGTTCAGGATACCCGTGTAGGGCAGCAGACAGACTTTGACAAGCTGACCATGGAGATCTGGACCGACGGTTCCATCAAGCCTGACGAAGCCATGAGTCTGGCAGCCCGTATTCTGACCGAACAGCTCAGCCTGTTCATCGGACTTACGGATCAGACTATGCCGATCAGCATGATTGAGCCTGAAGACAACAGCAAAGAAAAGGTCCTTGAAATGACGATCGAGGATCTCGAACTGTCCGTTCGTGCCTACAATTGTCTGAAGCGTGCCGGCATCAACACGGTAGCGGAGCTGGTGCAGCGCAACGAGGAAGATATGATGAAGGTACGCAATCTGGGCAAGAAGAGCCTGGAAGAGGTGGAGCAGAAGCTGCAGGCCCTTGGCCTGGGACTGCGTCCCACCGAAGAGTGATAGGAGGAAATATTCCATGGCAACACAGCGTAAGCTGGGTCGTACCGCCAGCCAGCG
This sequence comes from Clostridia bacterium, assembly GCA_045617125.1. GTDB lineage: Bacteria > Bacillota > Clostridia > Christensenellales > Aristaeellaceae > ZC3RG03. The sequence continues at coordinate 2,798 of JAZLIA010000001.1, forward strand.
GAAGGCCCTGCTGCGGAACCTGACCACCAGTCTTCTGTGGAACGGCAAGATCGTCACCACCGAAGCCAAGGCGAAGGAAGTTCGCAGCATCGTAGATAAAATGGTCACCCTCGCGATCCGCGAGTATGATCAGACCAAAGAAGTCGAAAAGACCTTTGATAACGAGAAGAAGCAGACTGTTACGCAGACCTTCACCAACGATCTGCCCAGCAAGCTGCAGGCTCGCCGCATCATGATGGCTTACCTTTACGATGTAAAGGAAAGCAAGCTGGATGACGAGAGCAAGAAGGAATACAAAGAGCGCACCAAGGATAACAAGCATCCTGTTGTGGAGAAGCTTTTCCGTGAATACGGTCCCAAGTACCGTGCACGCAATCAGGAAAAGAACTGCTCCGGCGGCTACACCAAGCAGTACAAGCTGGGCGCCCGTCGCGGCGACAGTGCTGAAATGGTGCTGATTGAAATGCTCTGATCCCAACCATAAGGGGCCGGAAAAGTGAATCACTCTCCGGTATTGAACGAGGATCCGGATTCCGAAAGGAAAAAGGATCCTCGTTTTTGAAGTATATTGTGATAATGCGATAAAGTACAGGAAAAAACCAATTTTATCACTTTAGCATGATTGACTTATTGCATACATGTGTTATTATATGCATAAATTCGTTTTGTATTCATTGCGGAACGGATCAAACTACTGAAAGGAAATGAGTACGATGAAAAAAATCCTTGCAATGGTACTCGCGATCATGATGGTCTGCGGCCTGGCTGTTACAGCTTCCGCTGCGAGTGACCGGTATCTGGGCGTTATGCTCAGCACAAATGTGATGTCTCTGGATACGGATCTGGCTACCGATGGCGAATCCTTTGAAGTGATCGCCGATTGTATCGACGGCCTCACCCAGATGGATGCGGACGGCGCTGCTGTTCCTGCCATCGCTGAAAGCTGGGATATTTCCGAAGACGGCTGCACCTACACCTTCCATCTGCGTGATGCGGCGTGGGCCAACGGCGATCCTGTGACCGCGGGCGATTTCGTGTTTGCATGGCGCCGTATCGTGAAGAACAACGGTGAATATGCCTACATGTTCGACTCTTCCGTGGGCTGTGTGAAGAACGGCGATGCTATCCTCTATGAGGGAGCCGATCCTGCCACCCTGGGCGTCACCGCTGTGGATGAAAAGACTTTGGTGGTCGAACTGGAAGTTCCCGTTTCCTTCTTCCCCAGCCTGATGTATTTTCCCACCTTCTATCCCATCAATGAAAAGTTCTACACTTCTCTTGCGGAAGGCACCTATGGCACCTCTCCCGACACCTTCCTGAGCAACGGTGCTTTCGTGCTGGAAGAATACAATCCCGGCACTGCCAGCATGAAGCTGAAGAAGAACGAACACTACTGGGATGCCGCACGGGTGCAGCTGGCTGGTATCAGTTATCAGGTGGTTGGTTCCTCCGATAACGCCCTGATCGCCTATAAGAACAACACTCTGGATGTGGTCACCATCGGCGGAAGCCAGGTGGCGGCTGCGAAGAAGGATGCCGCTCTGGCTGATGCCCTCAAGGTGACCGGCGCCGGCTACATGTGGTATATCACCTTCTCCCAGACTGAGAACAACGCCCAGGGCGGCATGCTGGCCAACGCCAACCTGCGCCTTGCCATCTCCAACGCCATCGACCGTGAAGTGCTGGTGGACGAATATGTGATGGATGGTTCTCTGGACACCTATACCGCCGTTCCTCCCCAGTTTGCCGCTTCTGCCACCACCGGCGAAGATTTCTCTGCCGATCAAGATATGTTCAAGGATTACTGCGATTATGATCCCGACGGTGCTGCCGAATACCTCGAGGCCGCCAAGGCTGAGCTGGGTGTGGATACCTTCGAGTTCACCATGATCTATGGCAACAACGAGGGCGACGAAGTGGCCAAGGTGGCTCAGGCTGTCAAAGCCCAGGTGGAAGAAGCTCTGCCCGGTGTGACCATCAATCTGCAGTCCATGCTCAAGGCCGAGCGTCTTGACAAGATGCAGAACGACAACTATGACGTGGCGCTCACCCGTTGGGGCCCCGACTATGCCGACCCCATGACTTACCTGGGCATGTGGATCACCAACAATGCCAACAACTATGGCTTCTGGAGCAATGCTGAATATGATCAGCTGATCAAGGACAGCACCACCGGCGCTTATATCAACGATTATGACGCCCGTTGGAACGCTCTGCTGCAGGCTGAGGCGCTGGTGATGCAGGAAGCCGTTATCGCTCCTCTTTACACCAAGGCGAATGCCAATCTGATTGCTGATGGTATCACCGGCATCGAGTTCCACCCCGTTGCCCTGAACCGCGTTTACAAGAACGCTGCCATCGCAGATTGAGCCTGATCTGAATATATTGATCATGACAGGGGTCAGAGCGGTCCGGAAAGGACCGCTCTGATTCTTGAGTATTATCAAAGGACCGCGCTTTATGCTGAAATACATCATTAACCGGGTGGGGATGGCCATTCTCACGCTGCTGGTCATCATATTCCTGCTGTTTGTGCTCGTGCGTATCATGCCGGGCAACCCATTTCCCTCTGAGCGTATGAACGATGAGCAGATCGCACTCAAAAGAGAGGAAATGGGCCTGAACGACCCCATCCCCGTGCAGTTCGTGAATTATATGAGCCGTCTGCTCCAGGGTGATTTCGGAAACGGGACCAGCCTTTATTACGGTGCGCCCATTAACACCGTGCTTAGTGAGTGCGTGAATAATTCCTTCCGGATCGGCGGTCTCAGTGTGCTGCTCGGCAGCATCGTGGGCCTGCTGCTGGGTATTTGCGCGGCGCTTAACCGCGGCAAATTCCTGGATGGGTTCTGTACTGTGTTTTCCATTCTGGGCGTTTGTGTGCCCTCTTATGTGTTCCTGATCTTCCTGCAGTATTTTTTATCCTTCCGTATCCCGCTGTTTCCTTACTTCTTTGATAAGGCGCAGTTCCTTCACAGTGCGGTGATCCCCATGATCTCGCTCAGTTTGTTCACCATGAGCACGATTGCTCGCTTCACCCGCAACGAGATGGTGGAGGTGATCGACAGCGATTATGTGCGTCTGGCTGAGGCGAAGGGCATGTACGGCAACAAGCTCATTGGAAAACACGTGCTGCGCAACGCGCTTATCCCCATCGTGACCGTGCTGGCTCCCCTCATTGTGGACCTGCTCACCGGCGCGCTGGTGGTGGAAAAGATCTACGGGATCAACGGCATTGGAAAATTGATGGTGGATTCTATCGCCGGCGAGGGCGTTGATTATAACTATGTTCTGGCGCTGGGCATTCTTTATTCCTCGCTTTACATCGGCATCATGATGCTGGTGGATGTGCTCTACGGTGTGCTGGATCCCCGCATCCGTGTTTCTGCGAAGGGAGGCAACTGACATGGCAAAAGCAGATAAAAAGTCCGTGCAGGCGGCCGCTCCCGTTTCCGTGCAGGAATATGTTCCCGTTTCGGGCGATTTTGATTTTCTGGATCAGAAGGATATCAACACCGATAAAAACTTTGCAAGCCAGAGCTATTGGAAAGGCGTGGCCATCCACTTTTTCAAAAACCGCCGTGCCGTGGTGGGGCTGTGCATCGTGTTGTTTATGATCGTGTTTGCTGTGTTCGGTCCCATGATGAGCGCCTACCAGTACGATGAGATCGTGAAGCGTCCCAAGCTGGATGAGCAGGGCAATGTGGTGACAACCAAGAAGGGAGCGGTGAAGACCGTTTCCGGCAAGGACCTGGAGCCCCGTATTCCCTTCCTGCATGAGCTGTTCACCGGCGAAAAGTATGATGATTCCTTCTTTGACTGCACGTTCGTGTTTGGCACCGATTCTTTGGGCCGCGATCTTTGGACCCGCACCTGGTACGGCGCCCGCATCTCGCTGCTTATTGCGTTTGTGACCATCATCATCGACATGATCATCGGTATGAGCTACGGCTTGATATCGGGCTATTTCGGCGGCCTCACCGACGGGATCATGCAGCGCTTCGTGGAGATCGCCAATTCCATCCCGCGCCTGGTCATCGTGTCGGTGCTGGCCATCTTCATGCCCAAGGGCATGGGTCTGGTCATCGTGGCGCTGCTGCTTACCGAGTGGATCGGCATGAGCAAGATCGCCCGCGCTGAGATGCTCAAGATCAAGGAACAGGAATATGTGCTGGCGAGCCGCACTCTGGGTGCGCGCAGCGGGCGGATCATTTTCCGTTCCATCCTGCCCAACACCATCGGGCCTATCATCACCCAGGTCATGTTTTCCATTCCTACCGCGATTTTCACTGAGGCATTCCTCAGCTTTGTGGGTGTAGGCATCATGCTCCCCAAGTGCTCCGTGGGTACTTTGATCGAGGATGGCTTCAATAATATCACCACCCTGCCCTATCAGATCGTGCCGCCCATCATCGTGCTGGCGCTGTTGATGCTGGGGTTCAACTTTATTGGCGACGGCCTGCGTGAAGCGCTGGCTCCCAAGCTGGAAGATATGTGAGGAGGATGAAAAAATGGCAAATAAAACGATCCTCACGATTAAGGACCTGGATATCTCGTTCAAAACCAGTGCAGGCATGGTGCATGCGATCCGCGGTGTGAATTTCGATCTGCAGAAGGGTGAAACGGTCGCCGTGGTAGGAGAATCCGGAAGCGGAAAATCTGTCACCATGAAAGCCGCCATGGGCTTACTGGACAGTAATGCCGTGGTCAACCGGGGCGAGATCCTGTATACTTATCAGGAAAACGGCGTGGAAAAAACGGTCGATCTGCTGAAAATGACTAAGAAAGAGCTGCGGCTCAATTACAACGGTCAAAGGATCGCTATGGTGTTTCAGGATCCCATGACCAGCCTGGACCCCACAATGACCATTGGCAAGCAGATCACGGAGGGGATGTTCCTTCACAAGAATATTTCAAGAGAAAAAGCAGAGGCCCGTGCGCTCGAACTGCTGCGTCTGGTTGGCATCACGGATGCTGAAAAGCGTTTTCGCAACTATCCGCATCAGTTGTCGGGCGGAATGAGGCAGAGAGTGGTGATCGCCATTGCTCTGTCGGCGGATCCGGATATCCTGATCTGCGACGAGCCTACGACGGCACTGGATGTGACGATCCAGGCCAAGATACTGGAATTGATCAAGGACGTTCAGAAAAAGATGGATCTGTCCGTGATCTATATCACCCATGACCTGGGTGTTGTGGCCAAGGTGGCGGATTATGTGAACGTCATGTATGCCGGAAAAATCGTGGAAGTCGGGAATGTGGAGGAAATTTTCTATGATCCCCGGCACCCCTACACCTGGGGCCTGCTTTCTGCCATGCCCGATCTGGATACCGATGACGACCGGCTGTATTCCATTCCCGGCAGTCCGCCAAACCTGCTGCATGAGCCTCAGGGAGATGCTTTTGCGGCAAGGAATCAGTTTGCGCTGGAGATCGATAAGAAGGCGGATCCGCCTTTCTTCCGTGTGAGTGATACGCATGTGGCTGCTACCTGGCTGCTGCATCCTGATGCTCCGAAGGTGGAAATGCCTGTGGAACTCAAGCGCCGTCTCGAGCGTGCCCGGAAGGAGGCGGAAAAGTACCTGTGAGCGAGAAAACAAAGATCGAACGGGTCGAACCGCTTCTGCGGGTCGAAAACCTGTATCAGCATTTCAAGGTGAGCCGCACTTACACCGTGAAGGCGGTCAATGGAGTTTCCTTCGAGATCTATCCCGGAGAGACCTATGGGCTGGTGGGTGAATCCGGCAGCGGTAAAACCACGATCGGACGCAGCATCATCCGGCTTTATGATCCCACCGCAGGCAAGGTCACCTTTATGGGGGAGGATATTTCCGGGAAGCTGATGCGCCCGGTGCGTAAAAATCTGCGCACCAACATGCAGATGATCTTCCAGGACCCTATGGCTTCCCTGAATCCCCGCAAGAAAGTATCCGATATTATCGGGGAGGGGCTGGAGATTCACGGCTTGTGCAAAAACCCCGGCGAGCGGGAAGAAAAGATCAGCGAGATGCTGCGCAAGGTGGGCCTTTCGCCCGAGCATGCTTCCCGTTACCCGCACCAGTTTTCCGGCGGTCAGCGCCAAAGGGTGGGGATCGCCCGGGCGTTGATCATGAATCCCCGGCTTGTTATCGCAGATGAATGCATTTCCGCGCTGGATGTGAGCATTCAGGCTCAGGTAGTGAACCTGATGAAGGATATCCAGCAGGATACCAACTGCGCATATCTGTTCATTGCTCATGATTTGAGCATGGTGAAGTATATCAGCGACCGTATCGGGGTGCTCCATCTGGGCTATCTGGTGGAAACCGGAACGACCGAAGAGATCTTCGCCAACCCCGTGCATCCCTATACCCGGTCTTTGCTCAGTGCGATCCCCCTGCCCAATCCCGTGGCGGAAAAACGCCGCATTGCGCTCAGCTACAACAGAAAGGAAGAGGGCGTGGATTATGCCGAGGGAACGATGCATCTGGTGGAAGGAACGCATCAGGTGCTGGCAACCGATGACCAGTTTGATAAGTGGATGAACCGGTGAAACGGCCTGGGTTACCCTTTTTTTGAAGGCTGATATAAAACGATGGGGCTGTTGCAGAAGTCAAAATCTGCAATGGTCCCTTTTAGAATGGAAAAAGAGAGAGATCTGCTGTTTTCTGCAGCTTTTCACTCTCTCTTTTTCTTGGGTCTTGTGCGGCAGCCCCATCGCTTTTTTCCTTCATGAGAAGCTGCCGGGGAAACGAAATATTATTCTTCCGTGATGTCCATGCCGAAGAACCGCAGGCTCAGTTCGGAAAGTACGCCTTCTGCGCGCAGTTCCTCGATGGCTGCGCTAACGGCTTCCGCCAGTGCTTCATCGCCTTTACGGAAGGGGATCGCCACGGGGCTGGCATCGGTCAGCTGAGCTACCACTTTCACATTGGCGTTGGGATGGGCCGTGAGGTAATCGATCACAGATACATCCGCGTTCAGGGTGGCATCGGCACGGCCGGAAAGCACCATTTCCATGGTTTCCTCCAGGGTGTCCACTCCGTCCGCATAGGCTCCGAAGCTTTCCGCAACGGTCATGTAGGTGGAACCTACAGAATTGGCGGTATTCTTGCCCTTCAGATCATCAAACGAGGTGATCGAGGTGTTATCGCCGCGAACCACCAGCACGGTGTGGGAATAGCAGTAGGGAATGGAGAACACATATTTTTCCGCCCGTTCCGGTGTTACTTCGACGCCGTTGATCATGGTGTCGATGCGGCGGGAATCCAGTGCAGCCAGAAGATCGTCCCAGACGGTCTCCATAAATTCCGCTTTGATCCCCAGCTTTTCGCAGATCTTTTTGCCCACTTCCACATCATAGCCGGTCAGTTCATTGGTGTTTAGGTCATGGTAGGTCCAGGGGGACCACATGCCCTCGGTGCCGATGATCATTTGTCCGTTGGTCTGCACTCTTTCGGGAAGCCCGCCTTCAGCACAGGCCGTGCCCATCAGCAGCATCAGGATCGCCAGGATCGCCAGGATCTTTTTCATTTGTCTTTTCCTCCTTCATTTTCGGGTTCAGGTTTTGTTGCTGTTGAAATATCGAAGAAAATCGCGGGTGCGCGGGTCGGCGGGCGCATCAAAAAGCTGTGCCGCAGGCCCCTGCTCCACGATTGTTCCCGCTTCCATAAAGAGCACCCGGGTGCTCACGTTCCGCGCGAAGCTCATTTCATGGGTCACCACCATCATGGTCATGCCGGAATCGGCCAGATCCTTCATGGTCATCAGCACTTCTCCGATCAGCAGCGGATCCAGTGCGGAGGTGGGTTCGTCAAAATAGATGATCTTCGGTTCGCCGGCCAAAGCGCGGGCAATGGCCACACGCTGCTGCTGTCCGCCGGAGAGCTGAGAGGGATATTTATCCGCGTGCGCCTCCATGCCCACCTGACGGAGAAGAGCCATTCCCTTCTCTTTTGCATCCGTGCGGGACATTTTTTCCACCACCCGCAAGCCTTCTGTCACATTTCCCAGCGCGGTCCGGTTTGCAAACAGGTTGTAATTCTGAAACACGAAGCCGGTGCGGCGATGGATGCGGGCAATGTTCCTTTTTTGTATGGCAGCCAGGTCAAAGGTTTCTCCGTCCAGGGTGAGGGAACCGCTGTCCGCCCGTTCCAGGCAGTTCATGCAGCGCAGCAGGGTGGTTTTTCCGGAGCCGCTGGGGCCGATCACCGATATGACCTCTCCCTTTTCTATGTTCAGTGAAATGTTCTTGAGGATCTCTGTGCTGCCAAAGCTTTTGCGGATTGATTTGACTTCAAGCATGCTTTTTATCCTCCAGACCGACAGCCGCATTCAGTTTCTTTTCTCCGAAGCGCTGCAGGAAAGTGAGCAGCGTGGAGAAGAGCAGATAGACCAGGCCTACTTCGAGATAGAGGGCCAATGGTTCATAGGTGGTGGAGATCACCCGACGGGTCGCCATGAACATTTCCAGCACGGTGATGTTGGAGGCCAGCGAGGTGTCCTTTACCAGGGAGATCAGGGAATTTCCCAGCGCGGGGAAAGCGGAACGAAGCGCCTGCGGGAGTACGATGCGGCGCATGATCTGAAAGTAGTTCATTCCCACGCAGTAACCGGCTTCCAGCTGGCCGCGCGGCACCGCTTCCAGGGCGCCGCGCACGGTTTCCGCGCAGTAAGCGCCTTCGTTGAGAGAAAACGCGATCACAGCAGCGGGAAACCGATCCAGCACGATGCCGATGGAGGGAAGGCCATAGAAGATCACAAACAGCTGCACCAACAGCGGTGTTCCCCGGATCACCCAGATATAAAACCGGCACAGCTGCCTGATCACCGGCACCTTTGCATATTGCAGCAGAGCTACGCCGATCGCGATGACCATTGCCAGTGAAAAGGAGATCACTGTCAAAGGCAGTGTCATGTTCAGCCCTGGGATCAGGATCTTCGGGAATGATTCTATGATGATGGACCACAACCGTTCGGTCATCCCGTTTTGTTCCTCCTTTCGTCCGGTATTGCCGGAACATAAAGCACCATAACAGGAATTGGACAAAAAATCAATCCCTTACAGAAATATCCATTATAATATTTTTCTCTGCTCCGTTTTTCAGGGTCGATGCTTCCGGCAGGGGCGTATCCGCGGCAAGCACTTTTGCAATCAGCTGGTCAAAACGGATGCTTTCGACTGCCCGGGGCGCATTTCCGGGTTCCCTCCGGCAGATGGAAGCATAATCACACATGGAGCAGGGAGAGGGGCTGTTCCTGACCGTGAAGGGATTGGGGGCGATCTCTCCCTTCAATATCCGTGCTGCCAGCGCTCCCGCATTTTCGCGGGCCTTGTTGATCAGCGCCCGCATTTCCTCCAGGGTGGCCAATTGAGCAGTCTTCTTGAATGAGCCGTCCTTGTTGATGCAATCCGGCAGGGTCCGCGGGGCGCTTCCGCTGTCCATCAGATGTAATATGGCGGCATCCTTGAGCGCCACTCCCTTCAGGCGGAACTGTTCCGCCAGCAGGTCCTCCAGGGCCTGTATATCCCCTGGCTGTTCCACCAGCGGGTCATCCATGCGAAAATAGAAGCAGCCTGCAGGCTGGGCGGAGGGTTCGCTTTCCAGAACCGCTCCCAGATACAATAGCAGCTGAAGCTGCGCACCGTACCATATACGGGTGGGGTCCATCTCCTTTCCGGAGGATTTGTAGTCGATCACCCGGAGAAACAGGCCCTCATCCCCTTCATAACGATCCACCCGGTCGATCCGCCCGCGCAGGTAGCACAGTTCTCCGTCCGGAAGGCGAAGAGGAAGCGCGGGCAGGGATCCTTCTTCACCGGTGCCAAAGCTGATCTCCTGATCCCGGGGACGGAAGGAACTGTTCCGGGCTCCCTTGGTGAATGCCCAGGCGATGCGCTTGAGGGTCTTTTTGTATTTTTCACCGCTGTACTGCAATTGTGAACTGTCGCTCATCGCCGTTTCCGCATACAGGCGGGTGAGCAGCGGGTCGATCGCTTTTTCCATTGCGGCATCGCATTCGGTTTTTTTGATATGAGGCCATCCCTGGATCTGCGGAAGCATTGCAGTGAAGCCTTCCAGGGCATCGTGATAAAAATCTCCCGTGTCCCGCTTTTCCAGGGTCCACTCCTTTTCCTCCCGGGGCTGCAGACCGAATCGGACGAAATGCCGGAAAGGACAGGAAGCAAAGGTTTCGAGCCGGGAAATGGAAAGGCTTCCGCTCATGAACAGCTCCCGGGTCAGGGAGGAAGGAAGGGGCTCGGTTTGTTCGGGAAGGAGCGAATTGCGGATCCTTGCCGCGGAGGGGCCGTATTCCGGGCTTTGGCACAGCCAGTTCCAGGCCTGCTGCCAATCCTCCTTCAGCTTTCCCGAACGCATCCGGATCGGGGCCGATGCCAGCACGGGCAGAGGAGCCAGAGGGAAAACAGCGCCCTGAGACAGGGTGGCGCCGCCCTGATCTTTAAGCTCCGGGAAAAGCGTCCGCAGCCTTGTAAGGCAGCTTACCGGGCGCAGCGCGGTGCCGTCCTGTCTGGCCAGGGGGTAGGTGAGAAATAGGGCGTGGGAGGGGGCTGAAAAGGTTTTCCACAGATCCAGCCAGCGCATCTGATCCTGCTCCGGTCCGCTGAGGGTAAGGTGGATGTCCAGCTGCTGTTCCAGCCAGATCGTTTCATTGTCCTCCAGCAGGGCCGGTGAGGTGGGAGAAAGCAGGGTGTCGCACAATCCGGAGGCGAACACGACCTTTTTATCACTGAGGGGTACATTGCCGATGTCGCCGCAGGCGACACAGTCGTCAGCGGGCGGCAGGGAGGAGAGCTCCCGGCTTCTCAGTCCCGCTTCCAGCCACACAGCCATGTTGAGGGGGGTGCATGTGAGGCCGGTGAGCAGGCTGTCCATCTGGCTGAGCAGCTGCATGAGCACCTCCCATACCTGCCCGCACTGAACGGCCAGGTCGGGATGCTCTTTGCTCAGCTGATCCGTAAGGAGATTGAGATGGTCATACACCCCTGTTTGTTCCAGATAGGTATATACCCCGGTCAGCAGGTCCCGGATCTCTCTTTTTTCATCAAACAGCGGTTTCAGGGTCAAAAGCGGTCCAAGCAGCTTTTGCCGCATTTGCTCTGCGGGAACATATTCGCTTTCTTTTCCGCGCCGGAAGGGCTTTAAGAACAAGCTGCCCCTGATGCCATAGGTGCGGATGTAATTTTCCATTAGCCACCCTTCCTCTTCCTCAAGCGGGCAGAAACCGGATTTGATCACATCCAGCGCATCCCATGGCATAAGGCTGTCCAGAAAGCGAAGGGAAGAAAGCAGAAAGCGGCTTGCGCCGTGGTTGACCGCCGCCATTTTATGGGCAACGTACACGGGGATCCGGTATTCGCTCATTACAGAGCGAACCATATCGGCGCTGCCGCTGTCGCCCAGCGCCAGCACCATATCCCCAAAGGCGATCCCACGGCGGTTCATCTGAAGCATTTTTGACGCAATCAGATGCATTTCGGTGTAGCCGTTGGGAACGGAAAAAAGGAAGATGTTTTCGGGAACGGAGGGCAGGGCTGCCGGACGGGGCCGGAGCATTTGGGATTCAAGAAACAAAAGCTCTTTTTCGGCCTGTGTGTCTTCAAGCTCGCTGTAGTGCAAAAGGGTCTCCAGATGCCGCCCGGCGGCCTGCTTCATCAGACGATGCAGGCTTTTCCTTACCGGATTAAAGCAGCTTTCTTTGTTCATTACTACATACAGCGTGACCTGCTCCGCGTTTTCGCTCAGGGCACAAAGGATGTGTGCCAGCTGCTCTGTGATCATGTCAAAGCCGTATACGAACACCGCCGCGTTGTCACACAGTTTGCTGTCATTCAGCCTTTCCAGCATGGCCTGGGTCTCATCATCGCCATCCATGAACTGGCCTTCAAGCAGCTCACCGTAGGCTTCCAGAATGGCGGCAATGTCGCGGTACTTATCCTTTGCGGCTGCATCCTCACTTTTTTCCGCCTGTTCGCGGAGCGCTTCCGGGGTCACTCCGGACTGCTTCAATTGAGAGATCTGCACCCCGGTTTTTTCGATGAATCCCTGTCCCTCTGCGGCGCTTTTATAAAAGCGAAGGTCATCCTTCACTTCGCTCAGCACCCGGGAGAGGGCCATTTGTCTTCCGCAGCGGTCGATCAATGTTCTTCTGGGGCTTCCGGAACGCTGGAACACCCTGCTGTTCAGCCGCTTGGGAGATAAAACGTCGATATCAAAAAACCCCGGCAGCTCCAGATCGCGGATCAAACGGCGTTCCGTATCCAGTGTGTATTGTTCCGGAACCAGAAGAAGGATCTTTTCTCCTTTTTCACGATGCTTGCGTATTCCGTCTAAAACCTGTTTCCATAAAGGGCGCGGCATGCCGCCGATCATTTCCAGCATCAGATCATGCTCCTTTGTCCGGTTTGGTTTTTCACAAGGCGGTTCCCGCCGCGATCAGCAGCTGGGCCGCATAGTAAATGAACAGATTGAAACCCTCATAGGCTTTACAGGGAATGTGCAGCACGAACCGCAGGGCCAGTAAAACATCGCTCAGCACAAATAGAATGCTGCCCAGCTTGCTTAACGTGTGCTGTGTGCAGGCAAGCCCGATCAAAATACAACTGACGGCGGCGTATGCAATAAAGGGGATCGCGCTTTGCTCAGGATCGAGCTTTTGCAGCCTTTTCCGAAACAGTATAATGATGAGTGCGACGATTGCCAGCATTCCCAGGGTGACCCCGATATTCACCCATGTTACCGCGCTTTGGAATAGGAAGCCGAGGCAGTACAGAATATGCCCCGTTCCAAAGATCGCCATCCCTAAAACAAAGCGGAAGTTGAGCACATAGTCGGCCGCGGTTCCGGCAGCCAGCCCCAGGCAGATCCATAAATGCCCGTTTGCCGGCTGCCGGAGGCTCAGCACACAGGCCAGCACCAGATCGGAAAAGGTGACGGCGCTTTTGAAAATGGAGGCCAGCACCCGGTTGGAGTCCTTCCGGTGCCAGGTGATTTCATACAGAGTAAAAAAGATGAGCTGAAAAAGGAACAGCAGGACCCAGCCTGCGGAGGAGATCGGTTGCAATTTGACGCCTTCTTTCGTTTTTGTATATATCTTTTTCGACCTTACCGTTCATGAATCCTGCTGAAAATGCGGGAAAAGCGTTGCCGAAGTGATTTTTGCGTAAAAAAACAGAGCCCTCAGGCTCCCGGTCGGTCAGGTTCGTTATGGTGGGCGGTTTGGTGACCAGAATGGAGTCGATCGATACCTCCAGAAGCACACACAGGGCCAGCAGGTTATCCACCGAGGGCAGGGCGGAGCCGCTCTGCCATTTGTAGATGGCCTGCGGCGCTTCAAAACCAAAAAAGCGCTGCAGATCCTTCACGGACAGGCCCTTTTCCCTGCGGAGCTGTGCAATGCGTTTGCCGGTGGCTTCAGGGTTGATCGTCGGGAAATACTTCATTTCCATAAGATTTCCTCCTGCATGTCAGTCGGTCGGGTAATGCTGTTCATTGCGGCGAAGGGCATTATAACGTTTTTTTCGGGATCCTGCAAGAGGGAAAAGCAGAATTGCTGTTATTTCGTGCAAATCATAGCATAAACTTTTCAAAAAGAAGAATATGTGCTATTGATGGCACAAATTTATGCTTGAGCGGGATGGATTTTCAACTACAGGTTGAATGACAAGCCCCCCATCCTTTGCTATGATACTCCCGGAAGAACGGAGGTGACCGTATGGCCCCGGTTAAGATGATCCCCCTTGCCAAGCGGAGCAAGAAAGAACAGCGCCGCTTTCACGCTTCCCGGCGGGGGGATTGGAACGGCGTTGTGCCGGTAACAAAAGTGATCCCGGATAAAAGAAAGCAGAAGCTGCAGCGGGAAAAGGCGCGTCAGGGCAGGGAAGAACTGCGCTGACCGGAGGAGAAGATCACCCGATCAACCACTCGATCAAATTGAGCGACTTGATCCCATCATAGGAATTATCCATCTGAGTCTGAGGCATTGAAAGTAGCAGAACCTGTTACAGTCTATCATTATCAGTAATCGCAATCATATCAATTGTAATGCTCATATAATTTCTGCACCATGCGATCAGCAGCAATGTTGGTTGCTTTTCTTATACGCATTTTCGGAAAGGAGGTCCTTTCATGGCCTAAAAGATGACTAAAGAAGAAAAAGTGGCATGACTGTATCAAGACACAGAAAGCGGATAGTACCCATGTGCTCTGGAAGAAAAGCTGAAAACGGGGGAAGGTGGAGGTGATCCACCTTCCGCCGTTTCTTCTGAAAGCGAAGCAAAAACATGGGTTTTTCAGCGGAG
>JAZLIA010000002.1:0-23776 GCA_045617125.1 Clostridia bacterium
GATGAGTTGCGTGCAACTCACCTCCCCGTGCTTTGTAGTGTGCCTCCCTCAAGCCAATTTTACCAGAAAGCGGGTAATTTTGCGGCTCCCGTTTTCATTCCTATTTGTGCCGGTGCCGCACCGGCATGGAGATTTAAATGAAGCGCATTTGTGACATGACCTGTGAAGAGCTTGTAAACAAACAGGGCTATGACTGTGCCTGCGGCAAACATCATGTTTGCGGAATGGAATATCTGAAGATCGGACGGGGCGTGATCCGCTTTTTGCCGGATATGATCGCGGCGATGGGGAAAAAATATCCCTTCATGGTTTGTGACAAAAACACCTGGAAGGCGGCAGGAGAAAAGGCGGCGCAGATCCTGAAGGAAGCCGGGATCCCGTTTGAAATGTATATTATTCCGGGCGATCGCATCTCTCCCGCGGAATGGGAGGTGGGCAGTGTGATCATGCATTTTGATCCTGCCTGTGATATGCTCCTGGCGGTGGGTTCCGGTGTGGTAAACGATATCTGCAAGGTGGTGGGCAAAGCGGTGGGCAAGCCCAGTGCCGTGGTGGGCACCGCGCCTTCGATGGATGGTTACGCCTCCAATTCCTCTTCCATGGAAATGAATCACGTGAAGGTGTCAATGTATAATCACGCGCCGGTCGGTATCCTGCTGGATACGGAGATCCTGGCGCAGGCCCCCATGCGCATGCTGTGGGCCGGTCTCGGGGACATTGTGGCCAAATATATCGCGCTGTGCGAATGGCGCATTTCCCATATCGTGACCGGGGAGTATTACTGCGAAGAGATCGCGGAGCTGATGCGCACGGCGGTGCGGCGGGTGGTCAGCGGAGCGGAGGGGATCCCGAAGCGGGATCCGGATGCCATCGGCGCCATTGCGGAGGGGTTGGTCATTGCGGGAGTCGGCATGGCCTATGCGGAGATCTCCCGTCCCGCCTCCGGGCTGGAACACTATTTCAGCCATATGTGGGAGATGATGGCGCTGGAAAGGAACCAGCCTTATGACCTGCACGGCATCCAGGTGGGTGTTGGCACGGTGTTATGTATGAAGCTGTATGAAACGATCCCCCAGATCCTGCCGGACCGGCAAAAAGCTGAAAAGTATATGCGGGCTTTTGATCCCGCCTCATGGGAACAGCATGTGCGCCGTGTTTTCGGGAAAACCGCGGATGAGATCCTGGCGATCGAGGAAAAGACCCATAAGAACGATCCTGCCCGTCATGCCGTTCATCTTGACAGGATCCTCTCTCACTGGGATGAGATCGTGAAGGTGATGAAGGAAGAATTGCCAGAAGAGCAATATCTGTTTGAAGTGCTTGAAAAGACCGGCATGCCCATGATGCCCGCCGATATCGGCATCAGCGATCAGGATGCGGTGGATGCCTTCCTGGGCTCCCGGGATGTGCGGGATAAATATATCACCTCGACCTTCCTGTGGGATCTGGGCTTGATCGAAGAATACAGGGAAAAGCTCAGTCAGATCCTGAAAAACGCGTAAAACAGACGAGGCGGCTGCAGAAGCAAAGCTCTGTGACCGCCTCGTTTTTATTTCCGACCATTCACATAAACCCAAGATGACTGAGGGCAGCGGCGAGGCCGTCTTCGCTGGCTTTGGGGGCCACATAAAAGGCGAGATCCTTCAGGCTTTCCGGCTGCGCATTGCCCATGACCACGCTGTTTTTTACATGGGTCAGCATCGGAAGATCGTTCATGCTGTCTCCAAAGGCAAAGGCATTGTCATCCGGGAGGGAATAATATGCCATTACTTCCCGGATGCCGGTGGCTTTGCTGCAGTCGTGGGGTACCAGCTCATACATCCCTTCTCCCCGGTCTATCGTATCCAGATATTTTCCCGACACCCGCAGGAAACGTTGAGTCTTTTCCGGATCATCTGAAAAAACGCACATTTTGTCGGCATTGAAATCCGGAGCGTCCACATTGAGCAGAGCATCGACCCCACGGGTAGTCAGCATTGGCAGATCCCGGAGCGGAATAGGGTGTGTAAGGGGTCGGGTCGGATCGTAGGTAAGGAAAGTTTCGGATTCAAAAAGAAGGTCCACTCCGGTTTCTCTGCCGGCCAGTACCAGTTCCCGGGTCACTTTGGGTCCCAGTGAGCGGTGAAAAAGCACCGTTCCGTCTGAAAGGAGAACATGCGTGCCGCATCCAGCTACGATGCCGTCAAAACCGATATCGGTGAAGCGGGGTTCAATGTCAAATAAGCAGCGCCCGCTGCACAAAAACATCCGGTGTCCGTTTTTTCGCGCGGCCCGGATGGCCTGCACTGCGCTGTCGGGTACTTTGCCATCGGTCTCCCGCGTGAGAGTGCCGTCGATGTCAAAAAAAGCGATCTTCTGCTGCATTTTCTGTTCCTTTCCTTGGAAAGGCTTCCGTCTGTTTCGAAGTACCAGCCGGTATTATACATGAGGAAACGTGCTGTGAAAAGAGGAGATGAAATAAATCTTCCACAGAGTTTTTTATTGAGCAAGGTAACTATGCCAGATATATCCGGTCATTCCGATCGACTCAGGATCTGTAGAATCATCGGGCCATAACACCACGCGGGTCCATCCTTTGTCCACACCACAATCTGTTGCCAGCACATTGACTGCGGTGCCGACATCTAAATGTGCCAGTGATTTGGATGATTTATCAGGTGCCTGTCTGAGATTGACCCAGTCAACATTTGATACGAACATAATTTCAGGATTATTGAAACCATTGACCAATAAACGCAGCGCCGAATCGATACGTTCATCAAACACATTTGGGGCGTCGAAAGCATTTGCCTGATAGCGATCATTCCAGCAATGCATCAACTGTGTTCCATAAAAGAGCTGCAGATCTTCTTCAAATGTTTTTTCATCGATTTCGCAGCGCTCAAAAACACCGCCTTGTAAAAGACTGTATTTTGATTCCCAGAAATAGCTTGTCAGGCGCAGGAAACGATGTCCATCAGGGTCCCATGAAAGGATGACCTTCTGTTCCGGATGAAGGGTATAATTGCAGAATTCCAGTTGAACAGGCTCGCTCCAACTACGGGTTTTACGCTGCCAGTGACAGGTGGTTTCTGGGGAGATGAAAGATTGCTGAACATTGTTCCAGATGGCTACTGTTTGATATACATTGGCCGCGCCCTCTGCTACCAGAAGGACAAGATCAGAATAGCCATCGAAGTTAAGATCTTCCATCCTGACCAACGGAACGATATACGGAATTCCGGGAATTTCCAGAGACTCATAGCAGAATTCCTGCACATGTCCGTCTGCATATGTGATATGCACGAGCAGAACATTAGGACGCTCTCTCATTTCATCCGTACTCATATGGGTAATCCTGATATGGATATCCGGAATGGATTCGTGAATCTTTCCAATCATCTCAAATGATGTTTCTTCAGCAGCACTGATATAGCCAGCTGAAAGAAGCAGACATAGAGCAAACAAAGCAGCGATTATTCTCCGCATGCTGTTATCCTCGCACAATAAATTATTTTTTAATAACGGCGTAGGAATCGGCAAAGATTTCCCAGAACAGATCATTTTCATTGTTGCCGATCTCGTAATGACACATGCTGCCGAAGAGGATTCCGTCACAGCTATCCGTGGCCTTTTGCAGCGTAAGGGTGCCGCCATCTGCCATAGTCAGTGTCAGTACGCCAGTATAGGGGCAGTTTCCCATCATGGAGGGCTTCGCTGCCTTCAACATTTTTTCCAACTTAGTAAGCTGCTGCGGATCCGTTAGCTCCTGCGTGCAGGTACCCTGGGCTGTATTGATTGCCAAAGAGGCAGCTACGATGCTGCCGATGTCCTTGGGAGAGGAAAATTCAAAGCCGCACTTCTCCTGTGCCAACTCTACAAGCGGAGCTGGAACAAGGGCATTGGTATATTCATTCGGATCATCACCTGCCCGGATCAGACGAATGGCGTAATCGCCAATTTCTTCCGGCGTATACAGGAAGGAACTGGCTGCCACGCGGAAAAGGTCATCTTCTGTCAGCGGAATGTATTCCCGGCAATATACTCCATTTCGGTATAATGTCACATCCAGATAAGGTGCTGTGGGAACCGTAATCAATACACCCCTGGCAGCAGCATCCTGCAGATAGGCTGAGTTACCATTCAACAGAATATTGAATATCGGTGCGTACTGCGCAGCATTTTCCGGATACAGGGACAGGCAAATGATTTCTGGATGTTCCGGGTGATAGTCCATATACACATCGGCATAGCGGTGCAGAATGGTCTGACTGTCATCATTGCTGATGATTTCATTATATTCTATTCCATTTGAATAAATCGATTGCCTCCATGTTCCCAGAAGAGGGCTGACCTTTCTGGTACAGATCCCCAAAAGATACCCATGCTGCCCATGATCCGCAATCCTTCCGACAAAGTGGTAAGCATCTGTAATCCATGGCCCCAGTTTATCTGTAACGATGCCGATATGGTCATCATTCATATCCGTGAAGGACATTCCCGGCAATTGACTTTCAATCAAATTCAGGAGATTATTCCCGGAAACAAGAATAGAGGTTGGTCCATCCGCACTGCCAATGATGCCGATGGTGGAGTCCTGTTCCGCATATGACGAAAAAGAGGAAAGAAACAGAATACAGAGTGTAAAGACAAAACAGCATTTCGTACTCATTTTGTGCATGGATGTTACCACCTTTTTCAATATTCAGAAATGGAAGCTGGAAAACCGTTTTTTATGAAGAGAACCTCTCTTGCCATCACTCATACCCGCCAATACCGTTGATTTACTCCCCGCCAGGCTTGCACCAGATATAGAAGGCAAGATCTTTGGCAGTGCCATCATTGCCTGCGATCTGTAGATCGTACCAAGTGACAGAATGAGTATGGGGGGCCCATCCGCAGTGAGTGAGTAATCCCTTTCATGCCTGTTTTTCTCCTGCTCCATACTGATTAACCATTACCGGTACACAAATCATATTCTCAGGCACGCTCATGTTAATTCAAAATGATAAAGTAGTGTCCCTTACATATAAACGGGAATTATGATCATTTTATTCCCGAATAATAATTTCAATGGTTGAGATCGTATTCCTTCAAGCTCATACCCAGAATGATAAACTTCTCTTCGTCCTGCGAGTGGTCTGCATCATTGGTTACAAGTGCATCATCGACATAGAATATGGTATGAGTTTCTTCAAACGCAATTCCGTGTTTTTTTGATTGCGTTCTTGTTTTCATCCCATTCATGCAATAATGCATTCATAATCAGTGTCTTTACGGCAGCAAATTTATTCTCTTTGGGTTTTTGTCCAATCTGCTGCAACAAAACAGGCTCTATCCATTGGTTTTGTTATGTTTTTAGGGATTCGCAGGAGACACTTAGCAAGGAGGGGGCGGAATCAAAAGAATGTCCACCCCGGTTTTTCTGTCGGCCAATACCAGTTCCCGGGTCACTTTGGGCCCCAGTGAGCGGTGAAAAAGCACCCTTCCGCCTGAAAGGAGAACAGGAGTGCCGCATCCGGCCCTGTTATGACTCCTGCTGCTTATTGTAAACGAATTTGCCATCCGCCATTCTGTAAACATAGTCGCAGTTCTTTATTGTCTGAGGCCGGTGAGCGATCAAAAGCATCGTCTTTTTTCCGTGAAGGGCCTCAATGGACTGCAGAACGCTTTCTTCTGTGTTCAGGTCCAGGGAGGATGTGGCTTCATCAAATATCAACAGATCCGGGTTTCTGTATAATGCTCTGGCAATACCGATCCGCTGTCTTTGCCCGCCGGAAATCCGGCCCCCGTTTTCTCCAATGCCTGTATTGATGCCGTCAGGGAGTGCGGAGACAAATTCATCCAGCTGGGCGGTCTTGATTACTTCGTTTATAAGATCGTCCTGTATCTCTTCTTCCGGAACGCCAAAGGCAATATTGTTCCGGATCGTATCATCCAGTATGAAAATGGACTGCGGCACATAACCGATCTGGATGGGATAATGATCAATATTCACATCCACTTCTTTATCATCAAAAGCAATACAGCCCTCCTTGGGGAACAGTAAACCGAGCAAAACATCCGCGGAGGTCGTTTTGCCGATACCGGATATGCCCATGATCCCGACGGATTTTCCAACTGGAATCGTGAGAGAAGCGTGATCGAGAATTTTTCTGTCACTGTTCGGATACTGATATGTTACGTTGCGAAGCTCAATGCTTTTCTTCAATGTCAGTTTTTCGGTGGTTTTTTGTGAAGAAAACGCATTTACCTTGTTGTAATTTTCCATTACCTTATCCACTGCCGCTTCGTTGAACGCGATGGCATAATATGCGCTGATCATGGTTTTTATGGATGGAATGAGCTTCAATGAGGCAAATGCAAAAGCGCCAAAGGCGGGAATCATGGCGTTTATATCGATGTGATTGATGTAGAGGATCAGAATGTATACCAGGGCGGTGGAAACACAGATCAATTCTGTCACCGCGTGCGGAATGCGATTAATGACCGTATTTTTCCTGTCTGCTTCAATGACCTTTTCGCCGTTTTTCCGGAATTCGTTGTTAAAATACGGCTGACTTTTTGTTATCTTGACGATTTTGATGCCCTGAACAGCTTCTAAAAGCGTTTTATAATTCCGGGATGCATACTTCATCAAGACGCGTCCCTGTTTTCTCAGCGTAGGTTTCACCAAAACAACCAGAACGATTGCCAGCATCGTCAGCATGGATATTACGACAAGGGTCATTGCGGGATGGATGATGAACAGCTCAGCAGCGATCGTGACGGTCAATAACAGATTGGCGCAGACATCCATCAATAAGCTAAAGAGCCTGAATGTGCGGTTACAGTCATCTGATACCTCGCGAATGATCTCGCCTGACTGGACATTCAGAAAAAACTCATACGGTCTTTCCAGTATCGAGCCGAAAATCTGCTTTTGCACCCTGTGTCTCGCTTTACAGATAAAATTATATCTGACCCTGCACTCGATGAGCATAAAAACCGTTTTTATGAGGAAAAGAGCGATCAACATGACGATGCAGCAAACAATGAACGTGTCCGAATTCTTGATATGAAAAACCGTTCGGATCGCAATAACAAGGAAATGATCTGATATGCCCTCTTCATTCATGATAAAGGAAACAAGCGGCACGATCAGCGAAATACTCAGTGCCTCAAAAAGTGTCTCAATGAACATCATAACGAGGATCCATGGAAAAACGATCTTACTGTGTTTATCCAATAATCCGAACAGTTTTTTCAATGATCTTATCATTTTTGCTCTTTCCGCATTTTCCGCTGCAGATATGCCGCCGGAATGCTGTTGCTCTGCCTGAAATATCCCCTGATACTTTGTTTACATATCAAAAATGGAGCGTCTTCGTTATTTCACGTATTCCAGACCATGTTTGATCTTTATCCGACAGTATCAGCGGGGAACCGTCAAGAACGTATCCGGAAGCGCTGGCGGTTCCTTTGCCTTTGTGCTGACACCGGCAGGATAAAAATATAAGCCGGTCACTGCATAGTTGGATTTGGGTCTTTTCGGCTTTTCTTCAATCGAGATCGCTTTCCAGTTTTTATCGAACTCGACTACTCCAAATCTCTCCGGATCGGTCACATAGTAGCCGAACACCGTGGCTCTCCTGTTTTGCTCTGCATTCCTGACAGCATAAGTGTGGTTAAGGGATAATAAACCATGGGCTTGTCATATACAGGCAAGAGCTGTTTGCTTGTTACCAGCGTAAGCGGATAAAGACGGGTGCCGGCTCTGCCTGCCAAAATGATCCCTTTCATAAATCCCTCCATGCCCCCTAAGAAAGCCATGCATCCTGCGGAAGAGATTTCTCATATGGAACCTCTTGCGGCCTTGTCAATGTACTTGGCGAGGGTGAATGATCCGTCCATCATGTAGGTTACCAATTTGGTGATCATCCCGAATACCGGAATGATACCGTCATCTGTGGCGAACAGCGAAACGGCCTCGCATAATACAAGAACAGCGCATAAAGTCAAAGAAACCGCGTGTTTTGCAATCCTGTGGACGCCCTGCGGAGGTGTTCAGATGAACCGCCTGCTTCGGCAGAGGAAGCCGGGACGGAAATCGTTTCCCGATCTCTGTGATTTCACGATCTTAACAGCAACCGATCATAGTATATAACAGAATCGTGGATTTTTCATCCCAAGGAGCAAAAAAGCCGCAGAGGGATGTATATTCCTTCCGTGCAGTCTGCGCGGGTGTTGCAAATCTCCTGCACTGATTGTATAATAAAATAGGTATGTTATGATGCTTTGATTTTGATGATCATGCGGCAATATAAGGAAAAAGACGGAACAGAAAACAGAAAAAGCGAGGATAACGGATATGAAGCTTGGTGTTGTCGGTCTTCCCAACGTGGGAAAGAGCACCCTTTTCAATGCGATCACCAATGCCGGTGCGCAGGCGGCAAACTATCCCTTCTGCACCATCGAACCCAACACCGGTATGGTGGCGGTTCCCGATGACAGATTGAATGTGCTGGGCGAAATGTATCATCCTAAGAAGGTGACGCCCGCGGTGATCGAGTTTGTTGATATTGCCGGGTTGGTAAAGGGAGCCAGCCGGGGCGAGGGTTTGGGTAACAAGTTCCTTTCTCATATCCGGGAATGCGACGCCATCGTGCATGTGGTGCGCTGCTTTGAGGATGAAAACATCATTCACGTGGATGGCAGCGTGGATCCCGTCCGGGATATGGAGACCATCAATCTGGAACTGATCTTTGCCGATATGGAAACGGTGAAGAAGCGCGAGGACAAGGCAGCCAAGCTGATCAAGACAGGAGAAAAGAAATATGCAGTTGAGGCGGAGCTGGCGCATCGCCTTTATGAGCATCTGGAAAGCGGCAAGCCTGCCCGCACCTTCCCTTGCTCCGCGGAAGAGCTGGAACAGATGAAGGACTATTTCCTGCTCACGATGAAGCCCGTGATCTATGCCGCCAACATTGCTGAGGACGCTGTGTCTCTGCCGGATGATGAAAATCCCTTCGTGAGCCGTTTGAAGGAAGAGGCGAAGAAGGAAAACGCAAAGGTGCTGGTGATCTCCGCGCAGATCGAGGAGGAGATCGCCCAGATGGAGGGAGAAGAAAAGCAGGAGTTCCTGAATGAACTGGGCATTGGAAAAAGCGGCCTTGACCGGCTGGTGAGCGCCTGCTATGAATTGCTTGGGCTGATCAGCTTCCTTACCTGCGGCGAGGATGAGTGCCGTGCATGGACCATCACCCGGGGCACCAAGGCGCCCCAGGCTGCCGGAAAGATCCATACCGATTTTGAGCGCGGTTTTATCCGCGCCGAGATCGTTCCCTTTGAAACGCTGAAGGAACTGGGCAGCATGAATGCCTGCCGTGAAAAGGGTCTCATTCGTTCCGAGGGCAAGGATTATGTGATGGAGGACGGCGATGTGACGCTGTTCCGCTTCAATGTGTGACCGAAACAGGAATGAACGGAAGAAGGTGCAGTGAATGTCCAAACTGACATATGTGATGAAGCGCCTGGGTAAAATTGACCGGAAGCGCATGGAGGACACGCTGGAGCTGCTTGAGAAGAAGACCGGGAAGAGCCGTGACTGGCTGGTGCGGGATATGATCCGCTGTGCGCTGCGCTATAATGCCGGATACATCGATTATAAGATCGCCGAAATGTATCGGCTTACCCCTGCCCAGCGCCGCACCGTGATCACCCGGGGAAAAAGTAATGAGATCGTGCGCCGCATGAATGACAAGGCCTATTGGCACTTTTTTGACGACAAAACCGAGTTTAACACGCTTTTTGCCGATCAGGTGAAGCGTTCCTGGGTGCGTGCGGATCAGGAGCTGACCGGGGAACAGCTTTCCAGCTTCCTTTCCGGAAAGGATGCTATGCTATATAAGCCGCTGGAAGGGTCCTCCGGCCAGGGCATTCGTAAGTTTGAAAAGCGGGAATGGCAGGATCTGAGCGCGTTTGGGAAGCTGCTTCGGGAAATGGGCGACGGAATCCTGGAGGAGCTCGTCATACAGCATCCCGTGATGGCCGGAATGTGTCCCACTTCGGTGAATACCATTCGTGTGGCCACCCTGCTGGGAGAGAAAAGGGAGGGCATCGTGTATGCCTTCCTGCGCATCGGCAACGGTAGGGTGATGGATAATGTGGATTGCGGCGGTATGGCCGCGAGGGTGGATATCGAAAGCGGAAAGCTGCTCACGGTGGCAGCCGACAAGCAGGGCAACGTGTTCGATCATCATCCCATGACCGGCACGCCCATCATCGGCTTCACCATCCCTTATTGGGAGGAAGCAAAGAAAATGTGTCTGGAAGCGATGAAAAAGGTGCCGCAGATGCGTTTCATCGCCTGGGATGTGGCGATCACGGAAAACGGCCCTGTGTTTATCGAGGGCAATTCCTTCCCCAGCCACGCCATACCCCAGTTTGCCGCTCATTATCCCGACGGGATCGGGATCCTGCCGGAATTTAAAAAATTCATTGATCTGTAAGAGGCAATTATGGAGATCCTGAGGATATTTGCGATCTGCCTGGCGATGCTGACGGCGCAGGCTGGAACGTTTTACGGGGATATCGATCCTTCTCAGACGCTTCCCCCTGTGACGCCGACCCCCACAGCGGTTGTGACGAGCGCACCAACGCAGACGCCGAAAACCTACTCTGCCCTTTCGCAGGGAGCGCGGGATGACAACGTGAAGCGGATGCAGGAAAGCTTGATCCGCCTGGGGTATCTGAGCGGAACCGCCGATGGCGCTTTCGGGCCCAAGACCCGCACGGCGGTGGAGGAATTTCAGAAAAACAATGGCCTCACCGCGGACGGTGTGGCCGGGAATGAAACGCTTCAGCTGCTGTTTGACGGCTCTCCTGTGCGGAAGGGCCAGCCGGCGGTGACTGCGACCCCTTCTCCCGTGCCGACCGCCACACCCCGTCCTGTGAAGGCTCAGGTGACGGTGACCTATTCGGATCAGTGGGGAAACGTGTTTTATGAGCAGGTGCTCTCCATTGCCGAAACGACGCTTCTGAAGCCAGATCCTTCGGTGGTGCCGGAGGGATACGCGCTGGAAAGCGAACCGGTCGTGCAGGTGCTTTACGATAGGAGGGGAAAAGCGTATCCCGCGCTTGTGCGGTTTGAATACGAATCTCCCTTTGTGCCGGAAAGCCTGTCGGTGCCGGTATATTATATCCTGCTTGGTGAAAATGACGAAACGGTGCTTTATGAAACGGAAGTGAAGCTGACGCCCGGAAGCAGCGTCACCGTTCAGGCTGATCTGACGCTGGCTCCCGGATGCACGCTGGTGAGCGCGCCGGAAGGATTTGCCGTGGCGGACGAAAAGGGCAACCGTGTGCCGGACCGGATCGAGTTTCTGTTTGAAAAAGAGGAAGAATGATCTGCAGATTATGTCCCCGCCTTTGCGGGGCCGAGCGTGACATTGCGCCCGGTTTTTGTGTCAGCCCGGAAAGCATGATGATCGCAAGGGCTGCGCGTCATGATTGGGAAGAACCCTGTATAAGCGGCACAAACGGAAGCGGTGCCGTTTTTTTCACAGGATGCACCCTCAAGTGCATCTATTGCCAGAACCGGGATATCAGCTGCGGACGGACGGGAAAGGAAGTAAGTCCGCGGGAGCTGGCCGATATTCTGAAAAGGCTGGAGCAGGAAGGGGTGCACAACATCAATTTTGTGACCGGCACCCACTTTATCCCCGGTATTCTCCGGGCGCTGGAGCTTTATCGCCCTCATATCCCGCTTCTGTGGAATACTTCGGGTTATGAGCGGGTGGAGACCCTGAAGGCGCTTGACGGGGTGATCGATATTTACCTGCCGGATCTGAAGCACATTTCTCCCCGTTTGTCTGCTCTGTGTGCTTCCGCGCCCGATTACGGGGTCACTGCGGTCGCGGCGATCCGGGAAATGGTGCGGCAGACCGGGCTGCCTGTTTATGATGAAAACGGTATCATGCTGAGAGGAACGCAGATACGGCACTTGATCCTGCCCGGCTGCACCGGGGATTCCATTCGTGTGCTGGATACGATCAAGGAGGAATTTCCGGGCATTCCGGTGAGCCTGATGCGGCAGTATACCCCTCCTGAGGGGGTGGAGCTGCCCCCGCCGCTGAACAGGCGGGTGAATGACCGGGAGTATGCGCGGGTGCTTGAGCATTATGAGCTGCTGGGCCTGAGCGGATGCATTCAGGACAAGGCTGCGGCGAAAAGCTCCTATACACCGGCTTTCGATCTGACCGGCGTGTAATACTAAACTCATTTTAAAAACCCGACATCTGCTTGCAGCTTTTCCCCTCTGGCGTTGCTTTATTCTGTTAAACGTACGTTTCACGTACGCCTCCCTCCATTCAGCTTAGCCAGAGCGAAAAATATGCGGCGCATCTGTTCAGTTTTAAAACTCGTTTAGTATAAACCGAAAAAAGGGAGCCGCTTTGAGCGGAAAAGGAGGAAAATGATGAAGATTCCGGACAAACCGGCGGGTCAGAACCGCCATATGAAGACGGGGGAACTCCTTCGCCGCTTTATTCCCTATTTCAAGAATTACAAAGGCATGCTGGTTTTTGATCTGTTCTGTGCTTTGATGACCTGCGCCTGTGAGATCGTTTCTCCTTTGATCGTGAAGGAAATCACCTCCACCGTGACCGACGTGGCTAAGGAGCTTCAGGCGGGGCAGACCTTTGTGGAAATGATGCCGGGATGGCTGCCCTGGCTCATCCGGCTTGGGATCGTGTATCTGCTGCTTCGTTTGCTGGATACGGCGGCGAACTATTACATGCAGTCCGGCGGTCATGTGATGGGCAGCCGTATCGAGACCGAGATGCGCAGGGACCTGTTCCATCATTTGCAGCAGCTCTCCTTCTCTTATTATAATTCCACCAAGATCGGTCAATTGATGGCCCGCATCACCAGCGACCTGTTTGATGTGACCGAATTTGCGCATCACGGGCCGGAGGAGCTTCTGATCGCGTTTGTGAAGATCGTGGCCAGCTTTATCATCCTGTGCGGCATGAACGTGTGGCTCACGCTGATCGTGTTTATCTTTATTCCCTTCATGGTGATCGGCACCCGGTATTACAGCGTACGCCTTCGCGGCGCCATGAAGGAATGCCGCCATCAGGTGGGTGAGATCAACGCCCAGGTGGAGGACAGTCTTCTGGGCATCCGGGTGGTCAAATCTTTTGCCAACGAGGATATTGAGGAAGAAAAGTTCCGGGACGGAAACCAGCATTTCCTGGTGCTCAAAAAGAATCAGTATCATTATATGGCCGGTTTCAACTCCGTTACCAGGGTGTTTGACGGAGTGATGAACATCGTGGTCACCATTGCGGGCGCGGTGTTCCTGATCCTGGGCTTGATCGATATCGGCGAGTATGTGGCTTATCTGCTCTATATCGGCACGCTGCTCAATTCCATCCGCAGGATCGTGGAATTTACCGAGCAGTTCCAGCGGGGCATGACCGGCATCGAGCGCTTCTGCGAGATCATGGATGCGCCGGAGGAGATCAAGGACGCTCCAGGTGCGAAAAAAATGGGCCCGGTCAAGGGCGATGTGCAGTTCGAAAACGTGAGCTTCAGCTATCCTGACGCACCGGACCGGCCTGTGCTGAACAAGGTGAACCTTCATGTTCCCGCCGGGCGGAACATCGCGGTGGTGGGGCCCAGCGGTGCTGGCAAGACCACCCTTTGCAACCTGATCCCCCGCTTTTACGAGGTGACGGAGGGCCGCATTCTGATCGACAAAACGGATATCCGCTCCGTTACCCAAAAGAGCCTGAGGGATTCCATTGGTATGGTGCAGCAGGATGTGTATCTTTTTTCCGGAACGGTGCTGGATAACATTATTTACGGCAAGCCTTCCGCTTCAAGGGAAGAGGTGGAAACTGCGGCCAAACGGGCCGGGGCGCATGACTTTATCATGGAATTGCCCGATGGCTATGATACCTACATCGGTGAAAGAGGCGTGAAGCTTTCCGGAGGGCAGAAGCAGCGCTTGTCCATCGCGCGTCTTTTCCTGAAAAACCCGCCGATCCTGATCCTGGATGAAGCGACAAGCGCCCTGGATAATGAGAGCGAGCTGCTTGTGCAGCAATCGCTGGAGCTGCTTGCAAAGGGCCGTACCACCTTCACCATCGCTCACCGCCTCACCACCATTCGCGGTGCAGACGAGATCTGGGTGCTTACCGATAATGGCATTGAGGAAACCGGTTCCCATGAGGAGCTGATGAAAAAGCACGGGCTTTATTATGAACTGTACAGCATGTATGGTTTGAAAGGTGTGTGCGATAAATGATGCGGAGGCAGAAATGAAGATCATGATCGGCCTGGGAAACCCGGGAGATGAATATGCCCACACCCGTCATAATGCGGGCTTTGATACGATCGACCTCCTTTCCGCCCGGCTGGATATCCCGGTGAAGAAGCTGAAGTGCCGGGCCACCGTGGGCGAGGGGATCTATGAAGGGGAAAAGCTGGTGCTGATCAAGCCTCAGACCTTTATGAACCTTTCGGGCTTCACCTTTGTGGAAGCGATGAACTGGTACAAAGCCGATAAAGCGGATATACTGGTGTTTTCGGATGACATCGACCTTCCCTTCGGCCAGGTAAGGGTGCGTGCCGGAGGCGGACCGGGCACGCATAACGGGCTGAGGCACATCGTGCAGTGCTGCGGCAGCGGAGATTTTCCCCGGGTGCGTATCGGCATGGGTGTGCCGGGCCCGGAGTGGGATTTGAAGGATTGGGTGCTGGGGCACTTTAATACCCCGGAGGAGCGGAAGACCGCCTTTGATATGTATAACCTGGCAGCGGATGCGGCTCTTTGCTGGGCGAAGGAAGGCGTGGGCAGCGCGATGAACAAGTTCAACAAAAAGATCTGAGAGGGAAAATGATGGCTGAGCCTCATGTGGCCTTTCTGACCGCGTGTGATGACGCGATCAGGAAGCTCCGGGAAGGGACCTCCTGCGCGCTGTTTGATATGAGCGAGGGACAGCGTGTTTTTTTCGCATGCCGTGCTGCGGAGACCCTGCAGCGTACGGTGCTGTATGTGACGAACGGGGAAAAGTCGGCTGCCCAGGCCGCTGAGGACGCCAATGTTCTTTTGAACGGTAAAGCGGCCCTGCTTCCGGAAAACACGGTTTCTTTCCTGCGTGCATCCGGAGGACGGGAAAGGGAGTGGCAGCGGCTGCGGATCCTTGCGGGAGCAAGACGCGGGGATATCCGCTTTATTGCCATATCCGCTGAAACGCTGATGCAGCGCATGATGCCGCCGGAAATGTTTGACCGGGCGGCTGTTCGGCTGCAGCCGGGGGATATATATGAACCCGGTGATCTGATAAAGGCTCTTGTGAGGGCGGGCTATGAACGCAGCGATATGGTGGAAGGCCGGGGACAGTGCGCCCTGAGAGGCAGCATCGTGGATGTGTTCCCTCCGGATACGGATGAAGCGCTCAGGATCGAGTTTTTTGATAATGAGGTGGATCAGATCCGCACCTTCGACTGCATCAGCCAGCGTTCCCTGGGAACCCTCGGTACGGTAACGCTGAACCCGGCGAGTGAATATCTTTGCCCGGAGGATCCTGTGAGCGTTGCCCGGGAAATGCGCAGGGCTCTGAGTGACCAGGCGGCCCGGCTGCCAGACAAGGTGCTTCATCCCGCCCTTTCAGCTTTTGAACCGGAGGGGGAATCAGAAGAAGAGGAAAACGGGACGTTTTCTCCTGCCGATGTGCCCCGGGCGCTTCGCACCGGCCTTGCCGGGATGCG
This sequence comes from Clostridia bacterium, assembly GCA_045617125.1. GTDB lineage: Bacteria > Bacillota > Clostridia > Christensenellales > Aristaeellaceae > ZC3RG03. Next base: position 15,739 of record JAZLIA010000002.1, read on the forward strand.
GGATGACGCGGATATGCTGGAGCAGGGCATGCCCTTTCAGCAGCTGCGACTGTGGGCGGAGCTCGTGTATGCTCCCTGTGCGTTACTGCCGGATTGGCTGTCCTCCCCCCTGGTGTTTGCGGATCATCCCGAAAGCCTCCGGGGACGCATGGACGACCGCATGAACGGCTTTGAGCTGGAGATGAAAACCGCGCTTGAGCAGGGAGATGCCGTTCCGGAAATGGCCGGCGCCACACCGGGACCGGGAGAAGTGATCGGGATGCTGAACCGGTATAACACCTCCACCCTGCAGGATTTTCTGCATGGCATGAGCGGCATAGAGTGCCGGGAAACAGTGAAGCTCAGCGGTACCGGCCCGGTCCGGTATGAAAACCGCATTCAGGATCTGGCGAAGGATATTGCAAAATGGCACAGCGAAGGCCGCAGGGTGGTGCTGCTGTCCGGCGGCGAAAGCCGCGCCAAGCGGCTGACGGATGCTTTGACGGGCCTGGGGATCCGGGCGGTGATCCGGGAAAACGATGAAAAGCTGCCGCCGGTAATGCAGCTTACGCATCCCCTGCCGGTGCCGCCGGAGGCGGCTGTGCTGCCATTCACTCTTTCTCACGGATTTGTGACCGAGGAGCTGTGCGTGATTGCCGACACAGATATTTTCGGAACCGGCCATCACAAGTCCCGTACCCGGCGCAGCACGGGAGAACGCATCGAAGCCTTTACCGACCTGAAGGAAGGCGACTATGTGGTGCACGATACCAATGGGATCGGTGTTTTCAGAGGTATCGTGCGTTTGCAGACCGAGGGGACCTATCGGGATTATCTTTTCATTCAGTATCAGGGCAGTGACAAATTGTACGTGCCCACCGATCAATTTGACCGGGTTCAGAAATTTATCGGAAACACCGATACGCCGCCCAAGCTGAATTCTCTTTCCGGCAATGATTGGGAAAAGACCCGGAACAAGGTGCGTGCGGGACTCAAAAAGCTGGCCTTTGACCTGGTGAAGCTCTATGCCGAAAGACAGGAGACCCCCGGCCATGCTTTTGGGCAGGATACGCCCTGGCAAAGCCAGTTTGAGGATCTGTTTCCCTATGAGCTGACTCCCGATCAGGACAAGGCTGTGAAGGACATCAAAAAGGATATGGAAAGCCCCATCAATATGGATCGGCTGCTTTGCGGCGATGTGGGCTACGGAAAAACGGAGGTGGCTCTTCGGGCTGCGTTCAAGGCGGTGATGGATGGGAAGCAGGCCGCGATCCTCGCTCCCACTACGATCCTGGCACAGCAGCACTATCATACGCTGATCAAACGGATGCGGGATTTTCCTGTTCAGGTGGATGTGCTTTCGCGCTTCCGCTCACCTGCCCAGCAGAGGGAGACCCTGCGCGGACTCAGCGAGGGCAAGGTGGATATTCTGGTGGGGACCCATCGGATGCTTTCAAAGGATGTGAGCTTCAAGAATCTGGGGCTGCTGGTGGTGGATGAGGAACAGCGTTTCGGCGTGAGCCACAAGGAGAGCATCAAGAACCTGAAAAAGACCGTGGATGTGCTGACGCTTTCCGCCACGCCCATTCCCCGCACATTGCATATGAGCATGGTGGGGGTTCGGGACATGAGCCTGCTGGAAACGCCTCCTGAGGAACGCTATCCTGTGCAGACCTATGTGCTGGATTATAATGAATCGGTCATCCGGGATGCGATCCTGAGGGAACTGGCGCGGGGAGGTCAGGTGTATTTCCTGTATAACAGGGTCTCTTCCATCGATTCATTCTGTACACGTTTGAGAGCCCTGGTGCCTGAGGCCCGGATCATCGTGGGTCACGGCCAGATGCGGGAAAACAAGCTGGAAGATGTGATGATGGATTTTTATGAGGGCAAGGCGGATGTGCTGCTGTGTTCCACCATCATTGAAAACGGGCTGGATGTGCCTCTGGCCAACACCATTATCATTTATGACGCCGACCGTTTCGGCTTAAGTCAGCTTTATCAGCTGAGAGGACGAGTGGGACGGTCCAACCGGGCGGCTTATGCGTATTTTACTGTCCGGGCGGATAAGATGCTGAGCGAGACCGCACAGAAGCGGCTGGATGCGATACGGGAATTTACCGCTTTCGGTTCCGGATTCCGTATCGCAATGAGAGATCTGGAGATCCGCGGCGCCGGCAACATTTTCGGTCCGGAGCAAAGCGGAAACGTGTCTCATGTGGGTTATGATATGTACTGCCGCCTGATCGAAGAGGCGGTGCAGGAGGCCCGCCGGGGCATTGGTGAAAAGGTGGAGGAAAAGCCGGCGGATACCCGGGTGGAACTGAAGATCGACGCGTTTCTTCCTCTCAACTATGTTTCCGGGGCTCAGCAGCGTATGGAAGTGTACAAACGCATTTCCGCGATCCGCACCGAGGAGGATCGGCAGGATGTGCTGGAGGAGCTGATTGACCGTTTTTCCGATCCGCCGGAATGTGTGGAAAACCTGTCTCTGATCGCTCTTGCAAGGGCATTGGCCGGAAGGCTGGGCGTGCGCAGCATCACCCACATGAACGGTTCCATGATCCTTCGGTTTGATATGAAGCTGCTGCCGGATGTGAATATTCTGTATTCCGCGCTGGAAAGCACCGATCAACGACTGATGTTTTCCATGGGACGGGAGCCTGCTCTGCTTCTCCGGGACGGACGGAAAACGCCGGATAAGCTGCTGAGGGAACTGATCCCGATCCTGGAAAAGCTGGATCTGGCCTGCGGCCGCTGAGAGGAAAGTGAATGAAGGAGAAAACCACGAGGCCATAATGAAGCAGGCGGAGCGGGAAACGTTCCTTCAGGAGCTATGAGGGAAAGGGATCCGGGTGATCCGGTGAAAGATCAATATTCACGATGACCATGAAAAGGGGGATATTGCCAATGAAAGGATTTCTGGAGAGAGTTTTTCACTTTCAGCAGAACGGGACCACGGCACGCATCGAGCTGATCGCCGGCATCACCGATTTTATGACGCTGGCCTATATCATCATGCTCAATCCCAATATTCTGGCGAATAATCAGCCGGATCGGGGATTCTGGAACGGCATCTTCATGGCTACCTGCCTGGGATCAGCGCTGGCCATGTTCTGCATGGCCATTTTGGCCAACAAGCCCTTTGTGCTGGCACCCGGAATGGGGGTCAACAGCTTTTTCGCGATGATCGTGAGCAACATTGCGGCTGCACTGGGAATCGGATATGTGCAGGGCTACCGGGTGGCGCTGTGTATCGTATTGGTCGAGGGGATCATGTTCATCGTGCTTTCTCTGATGAATGTGCGTCAGAAGATCGTGGAAGCCATCCCTCTTTCCATCCGCATCGGGATTGCTCCGGCTATTGGGCTCATGCTGATCAATATCGGCTTCGGGTCCAACGCGGCAGTGTATACGGATAAGGGTTCCTTTTATGTGCTGCGGGATTTTTTCGGCACAATGATGCCGTCCCTTCTGAAGGGCGATATGGGAAATGAGGCTTTCAGCCGCATGATTCTGACGACGGTCACGGTGCTCGTGGGGCTTGTGCTCATCATCCTTCTGGCCCGTCGGGGATGGAAAAGCTCGGTGCTGCTGGGCATGCTGGCGGCATCCTTGCTGTTCTGGGCCGGGCAGGCGATCTTTCTTCATGAGGATCCCTTTGCGGAGCTGAAGAACGCATCCTTCCTGCCGCCTTTCCGGGATATGGCGGAAAACACTTTATTCAGTCTGGACTTTTCCGGCCTGCTCAAACTGGGCGGGGTAACCGTGATCACGCTGATCATCACCTTCTGTATGATCGATATGTTTGATACGGTTGGCGTTTTTATGGGAACAGCCAGCCGTGCGGGCATGATGGATGAAAAGGGCAATATGCCAAAAATGAAGGAGGCTCTGCTTTCCGATGCCATCGGCACGGTGGCAGGCGCGTGCCTTGGCACCAGCACGGTGACCACCTATGCCGAAAGTGTGGCGGGTGTTGAGGCAGGCGGACGCACGGGTATGACTGCGTTTGTTACGGGCATTCTGTTCCTCCTGTGCACCTTCCTTTCCCCCATTGCGGCGATCATCCCTTCCGCGGCGACCAGCTGCGCGCTGATCTATGTGGGGATCCTGATGCTGATGGGCTTGAAAAATGTGAAGTTTGATAACGTGGAGGATTTTGCCCCCACTGCCATCATGCTGCTCACCATGCCTGTTACAGGTTCCATCGGTCATGCCATCGGTCTTGGCATCATCCTTTACACCGCGATCCGCGTTTTCTCCGGCCGGTTCAAAGAGGTGTCGGTGCTGACCTATGTGGTGACGGTGCTGTTCCTGCTCAAATTCTTTATGAATTACTGAAAATAACATACAGGCAGAGGAAGATCTTCAACGGGTCCTCTGCCTGTTTTTTGCGTTTCCGGAAAGATTCACAGGGAAAGCGCTTTCCCTGTTTTTCGTTGACACGGGAAAGGGGGAGTGAAATAATACCGCATAAAGAGTCAGTTATAACTACATAAACAGGAGGTGCGATAATGAAAAAGGTCCTTTCTATTGTCATGACGGTGGTAATGCTCCTTCAGCACCGTTTGCGGAAACAGCAGCTATGAGACAGGCTACCGGCACATGAAGCAGCTGCAGTGTCAGGATACGCGTCCCGAGGTGGTCCTGTGCACGAATAATTACCTTGCGATGGGCTGTCTTCAATGTCTTCGGGAAAACGGGATCGCGGTGCCTGAAAAAATGGCGGTGATGACCTTTGATAATTATCCGCTTTCCATGTTTATCTCTCCCCAGCTGACCGCGGTGGAAGCGGATATGTATGATATGGGTCAGGAGGCAGCGTGGTTTATTCTGCGCAAGCTCCGCAAGCCTGAATTGCAGACGCAAAGCTACTGCACGGTTCCGAGGCTGGTGGAAAGGGCTTCCACATAAACGTCATCATGAAGGAGGGGGCTCGGCGGAAAGAAGGAAAAAAAGCTGCTGCGATCCATAACAAAAAGGGCATCGTCCATCACTGGAAGATGCCCTTTTCATTACAGTTTTTCTTTATGCTCTCCTTTTCTTTGCCTTGACAGTCAAAAGGAGGAACATGCCAGCGCTGCTCAGCAGGAGCATCGTCAGCAGCGCCAGATTGGTGCTGTCGCCGGTTTGCGGCGAAGGTTCATCAACCATGAAGGTGGTCGATGCGCTTCCGTCTTTGGAAACGATTGTCAGTGTATGCTCGCCAATGCTCAGCGTTTTGATGTATTCCTGATTTAACGTGATCACCGTGGAGCCCGATTCGGCGGTATAGTATTTATTTGCAACTATACCGGAATCCACTTCCACATGGTCAAATTTGCTGAAATCGGCATTGGAAGCAAATTTTGCGGATGTTGCATTCGTGTAAACCGTCTGGTCCATACCGATGATGACCTTGTAATCAGCACGGATGGTGAATGTGACCTGTGCGGCTTTTTTGCCCGCAGTGATTTCCACCATATAGTCACTGCCTGCATTTATGGGAGCTTCCTTCAACTGAGTATACCATCCCTCACCGCTGTATTTCTGATAATATGTAATAGTAGGCAATTTCAATCCGGCAGCTTCCCATGCAGCTGCTTCTCCGTTTGCGAAGGTGAATATCTTGGCGTTTCCGTCATAATCGAGGCTTGCCGGAGCTGTCAGTGTTAAAGTGAGAGGCGTTTTATCCCAGCCCTCAGTGCATCCGCTTGTGCAGGTTGCAGTAAGCCTGCCGTTGTTTGCCGTGTAGGTGAAAGTGTGTGCATGAGGAGGTAGCTGGTATAACAGAATTTGTTTATTATCATCTAATTTTAAACCATACGAGGCACTTTCTGTTGTGGGAATATTATCAACAATAAAACAGTTCAAATAATTCGTATCATCATTTCCGTCAGTAATGTTGATCGCTGTTTCAGAACCGTCTTCTGCACCGGCAGCAAATATGCCAAGAGAAGATTTTGTATTTATTTCCGCAACATCAAATATTACATCGTTTTTTCTTAAATATATGTTGCTATCCACACCGTTACATTTGTTATTTGTGATATTGACTTCATCTTTAATAATAAAAGTACCTTTGTTAAAGTGAATGCCAGCGCCTTTATGAAGGCCGCCGTTAACCTCCGTCACGGTATTTCCTGTGACCGAGCCGCCGATCAAGGTTAAGGTGCAGCTGTCATTTTCAATTTCAACACCGCCGCCGCCGGAGTAGGCAGAGTTTCCCGTGATCTGGCTATTTGTTACGGTAATACTGCCTTTGCTGATAAAGAAACCAGCACCCCATGTGCCCTGGTTAGCGTTAATCTGACAATGATCCATGGTGGCGGGAATCAACGTATCTATATACAGACCGCCATGATAGCTTGTGTTTTCAGTGATTTTGCTGTCCTTTGCGCGGAATGTTCCTTTGACATACACAGGACCTCCCTGACGGGCGCAGTTGCCTGAAATGCTGCCATCGGTCATATCGAAAGTGCCGTTTTCACCAACATATACGCCGCCGCCTTTTGTTGCGATCTCTATATCGGTCATGTTGCGGTCGATGCTGCCAGCGGTCATCTTGAATGTGCCGTTGTTATATACGCCGCCGCCGTTTTGATTTGCGGTATTGCTGCTGACACTTCCTCCGGACATGTTAAAGCTTGCATTGCTGCCGGTGACACACACGCCGCCGCCATCGTTTGCAGTATTACCCGTGATGCTGCCGTCGGTCATGGTGAAGGCACCTTCAACATACACACCGCCGCCCTGCTTGGCAGCAACGTTGTCGGAAATCTTTCCGCCTTTCATGAAGAACACACCGGTTGTGTCAACACGCACGCCACCGCCGAAAGCCCTGTTTGCGCTGTTGCCGGAGATCGTGCCGCCATTCATGATAAATGTACCTGTTTTTTTAGATCCATCGCCCAGAACACGCACGCCGCCGCCGGCACTGCCGCTGGAATTTGCGCTGTTGCCGAAGATCAGGCCGCCATTCATGGTGAAGTTACTGTCACCGGCGATCAAAATGCCGCCACCGGATGTGCCAGCATAGTTGCCCAGGATCTTTGCACCGTTGTTCATAATGAAATTGCCGCCCAAGTCAATATATACGCCGCCGCCGGAGGCTCCTGTTGAACCGCCAACCACGCTACCAGCGTTCATGATGAGACTGCCTCCAATGTTCAAGTTACCACCATTTCGGTATGCTGCTTTGCTGGTAATGATTCCACCAGGTACCAGAATGTAAGATCCGTTCTGAGTGCTGTCACTGATATCATTCAGCGAAATGACTGTTTCACCAATGGGCAGGGATTCGACCCATGTCCATGCGCTGGTCTTGTTGTAGGAAAAGTAGTGTGCATTATTGGGATCACTGTCAATGATTGTCAGCGTATTGCCGCTGTTGACCTTGATTGCGAAAGCAGTGTCATTGCCGGTCACATCCTTGAGCACATGACCGTTCAGGTCAAGTGTGGCTGTAACATTGCCTGAAACTGTTATGTGGCCTGTTACATCCTCAGTTAAATAATAGTTACCCGATCCGGGCGTAAATAACCCATTCGTAAAGCTGCTTTGGTTTATTGCTGTTCCTTCTGCTGCTGACGCTGTCAACGGCAAAATCGAAACGACTATGATTACCGCTAACAAAACGCAAAAGAATCCTTTTTTCATATTGTGCATAATCCTTTCTGTATATTTCTCCCAAGCCTTTCCCTTTTCATGCTTATTAAGATCAATATGTTATACACCGGACATTAAAAAGCGAAAAGACTTATACTATACGAATTTATTATATCTCAAAGTCATGAAGAAAGCAAGAAAATATAAGGTAAGCCGCAGGGCAATCGCTTACGAAACTGAAGTGATACCGAGGACCTCATCCAGCGCTCCGCGCTTCCGATTGCGCCGGATGAGGTCCGCTTCGCTTTTTCTGTTTCGTAAGCGATTGCGCTGAAGTGAAAAGTTAACTTCCAGTCCTAACGAGCTTCAGAACGAACCGGAACTAAGTCTTACAAATGGGCAGAACAAGAGAGTTATTTCTATCTCAAGGGCTGCGTTAAGCTTGGTTTGTTCAGACTTTTATATTGTT
>JAZLIA010000003.1:0-26703 GCA_045617125.1 Clostridia bacterium
GGTGCCGAACAATTTGCCACTGTACTGAGTTACATTTCAACTGCAGTGCGTCACGGCATCTCTTGTTTTGATGCCTGTCTTTCGCTGCGTCAAGGGACTGCTTTGAAGCTTGTGGATGACTGGCAGGACTGAATAGTTACCCTTGACTTAAGAAAGAAACAAAAATATTGTTGCTTTTTTGCAAAAGAACAGGGTGGAAGTACTGAATAAGAACCATCCGTGAATTCATCCACTTGAAGATGATTCACGGATGGTTCATTTTTATCGATATTCCACCTGATCCCAGATGATTTCCTCAATTTGATGTTTGATGGAATTCATCAATCCGACCCATTTCATCTGGTCGCGAGCCTTCAGGTTCTCGTCGGCTCCGGCTTCATTTGCCATTTGAGGCATCATGATATCCAGTAATCTTTTCGCTTCAGTCTCAGTTTCATGAAGATCGTCATACAGTTTGCCAGTGAGCAGCAGCCTGCTAAACAGACCCGGACGGAATTCCCGAAGATAGATCATTTTGGATAATCCGCACCTTCCAAGCGGTAATTCCCGCTTGACGGATATATCCGGGAAATAGTAATCTCCATGAAGCTGATAACCCAGGCTGTTGGCATCATTGTGAAAGCGTTCGGGTAGTTCTTTCATATTCTTTTCTTTCCTCTCAAATCGTATGTGTGAACAGGTGACAGGGAGGGAACACTGTAAATATTCATCTCCTTCGCTGCTTATTTGTCACATCACGATGTCTGAGAAGAAACAAAGAAATCCGAACCCATTCCCTATCGGGATTAGGTTCGGATTTGGATGCGAATGGTGGAGCATACCGGAGTCGAACCGGTGGCCTCTACAATGCGAATGTAGCGCACTACCAACTGTGCCAATGCCCCAAATCTATTTGACCGTTTTTACAAGCTGGTCAATCGAGCTTGCCCGCATGCGGGAGATTCCGGAGCCCTTTTCAGCGCCCCGTATATTGACCGTTTTTTACGAGCTGGCCGGTCACGCTCGCCCTTTCAGGAACGCGGTTCTTTCGCCGCGAAGGGTATTATAGCATAGAGAATGCAGAAATGCAAGCATTTCTTTTATCAATTTTGCCCCGCCATTTGGGTTCCGGCTTGCTGAAAACAGGCAAAATCGTGATATACTTGACCGGGCCGCATGGATAAACGGCACAGCTGAAGGAATATCATGAAGGGAGGGATCCTTCACGGAGAAAGTGATACTGGGGCTGTCAGACGGGGTGGACAGCGCTGTAGCCGCCTGGATGCTGAAAAAGCAGGGCTATATCGTGCACGCGCTTTATCTGGACATTGCCGGAGAAAAAGAAAAGAACACGGCGGAGGAAAGCGCGCGCCTTCTTAATATCCCCTTCACAGCATACGATGTACGGAATGAATTGAAGGAAAAGGTGTTTCTGCCCTTTGCAAAGGGTTATCTTGAGGGGCGCACGGTGAACCCCTGTGTGCTGTGCAACCCGCTCGTCAAATTGAAAGCCCTGGAAAGAGAAGCTGAAAAGCAGGGCGCCCGGTATATCGCTACTGGGCACTATGTGTTTTGTGACGGGGAGGGTCTTTACCGGGGACATCCCGATCATGACCAGAGCTATATGCTGTGCCGTATTCAAAAAGAGCAGCTGCAAAAGCTGCTCCTGCCCCTTGGGCGGATGAACAAGGCGGAGGTGCGCCGCATCGCGGGGCGCATCGGTCTGCCCGCGGCGGAAAAGCCCGACAGCCGGGACCTGTGCCTGCTTCCCAAGGGCCTGCCCTACTGGCAATGGATCGAAAATGAATGGCCCTGTCCCGGGCCGGGAAAAATACTGCTGGACGGAAAAAGGATCGGCAGTCACGGGGGCATACACCGTTACACCCTGGGCATGCGTCTGCCCTTTGAAAAGGATGGGCGTTACCTTTATGTGAAAAGCATCGATGCCTCAGACAACACGCTTCAGGCCGGGGTGTGGGAAAATCTGTTCACCGCTCAAGTGCTGCTTTCCTCGCTCCGCTTTCTGGATGAACCTCCAAAGAGCCCGTTCCGGGGAGAAATTCGGGTGCGTCACACCCGGCATGAAACCCCAGCCTGCACCGTGAAGCTTTTCCCGAACGGGGCCATGGTGACCGCCGACAGCCCATTCCGTTCCCCCTGCCCCGGCCAGGCCGCCGCCCTTTACATCGGCGACCGGCTCATTGGCAGCGGAATCGTGGAAAAAGGGATATACGAAGAATAAACCAAAGAGAAAAACCGCTTACAGAATCTCCACCATTTCGATATGGAAATTCAGCTCCCTGCCCGCCATTTCATGATTGGCATCCAGGGTAATGTTTTCATCATCCTTTTCCGTTACCGTAACCGGAATAGGCTGGCCGCCGGGCCCGGAAAGATACACCTTCTCGCCCACATTGAGGCCCTCCGCGCCGGGCAGATCGGCGATCTTTGCCCGCAGGATCATATTGGGGTTCTTTTCGCCGTAGGCTTCCGATGGCATCAGGTGCACATCCTTCTCCTCTCCCACCTCCATATCGGCTGCGGCGGCATCAAAGCCGGAGATCATCTGCCCCGCACCGCAGACAAACTGAAGAGGCTCGCCCCGGTCATAGGAGGAATCAAACTGAGTGCCGTCATTAAAGGTGCCCCGATAATGCACCCGGCAGGTCTTTCCCACGTTTTTTCCCCGGATCACGGGGCATTCGCAGTGACCGGAGCAATGGCCGCAGCCGCTGCCGCAGTTTTGTTCCTTCTCATGGTGATGATCGCACACGGAACCCGTGCTTTCCAATTCGCCCCGAAGCCATTTTTCAGCCGCCTCGTCGGCATTGCCTTCCGCACCGGAAACGACCTGAATGCCTGCCGCGTCCAGCGCGTTCAAAGCGCCGCCGCCGATGCCGCCGCAGATGAGCACCTGCACGCCCCATTTTTTCAACAGCTCCGCCAGGGCTTCATGGCCGGTTCCTTCCGTTCCGATCACGCTGGCGGAAACGATCTTTCCTTCCTGTACATCATAGACCCGAAACTGCTCCGTTTTTCCAAAGTGACCAAATACATTGCCGTTATCATAGGGAATCGCGATCTTCATGATATTTCTCCTTTTTCATGCTTTACTTGCATCCATGTGCTGTTTAACAAATACTTCCCGGTCGAGGCGATAATGATCGCACCGGAATGTGCATCCGTCTATTTCCCGGGTGACGTTTTCGCTGCTTTCATACACGCAGCCCAGTTTGCGGGCAAGGGCAGCTGAGGGAAGGTTTTCACTAAAGCAGCTGTAATAAAACGCTTCTGCACCCATGCAGTCAAAGGCCATACGCATCAGGCCCTGCACCGTTATCAGTCCATAGCCTCTCCCGCGGAATTCCCGTGCCACGCAGACGCCCGATTCCTCCACCGTTCCCGGGCATTTTTCCCTCACCCCCGCAAAGCCGATGGGTTCATCTGTTTCCGTGAGCGTAATAAAGTAAGCCGGCCAGCGGTGCTGGTAGTTGAGGGTGCGCTTCATTCGCTCCATCGCTTCCATGCGTGTTTCAGTCACCTTCCACAGCATCAGCTCCGCTGCCTGAGCATCGCTCCACACGCGCTGCCAGATCTTTTCCGTATCCTCCTCCCGGGCCTTTCGAAGCGTGACCGGCCCCAAACACAGCCGTTCCGGCAGGGCCTGTTCGGGAAAGAGCGTGTCCCCGCAGGAAAGCGCCCTTACCTGCCCGGGCAAATGCCTGCTCAGATAGGAAAACGCCTTTTCTCCGGTGCAGTGACAGGTGTAAAACACCGTATGCTCCTGCTTTTTCATTTCTCCCGCTATGCCGAGGAGAATCTCCTCTGGCACACATTCCCCGGTGGCAGGACGGCACAGGTGAAACCCGCCCACACAAAGCGCCGGGAAAGCTCCCGCACTTGAAAGGCAGTTCACAACGCCGCGATGCCCGCAGCCCATGAGGAGCAGGTCCCGTCCGTACACCGCCGAAGAAAGCACCATACAAAGCTCGTGGGAAAAACGGTCCTTTTCCCCGTTTTCCAGCAGCGTATCATTGGCTGGGGATAAAAACCGGCTGCCCTTCGGGCAGAAAAGGCGAAGCTCCTCATCCAGCACGGTATCCCCTTCGAGCAGCTTTAACCGGGGATGATCCCGAAGCGATGCGTCCAGGCCGATTTCCTTTATTTCCCCGGAGGAAAGGCTCTGGTGAGGTTCAAACGCCTGTCTGTGCACATACACCGGGGCAATGCGGTTCATCTGAAGAAACCGCCCCAGCCCGCCTCCGTGATCGTTGTGGCCGTGAGACAGCACGGCAATATCCACCTGCGCAAGGTCGATCCCCAGACGGGCGGCATTTTCAAAGGCCGTATCATCCGGCCCCATATCAAAAAGCACACGGTGCTTCGGGGTCTCCAGGTAAAAGGACAGGCCGTGCACCGGGCGGCAATCCCCAAACGAGGTGTTTTCCGCCAGACACGTAAGACGAAGAAGCGTGCTTGACATGCTTTGTGTTAAACCGGGCATGTTTCCCGGCCGATCCTTTCCAAACGTTATTTCGAAATTTCATCCAGCGTAAGGCTGAAACCCGGAACACATTCCTCCATAAAATCCCGCACCTCGGGCAATTCCTCCCGCTCAATGGACGCAAGGATCGTTTTTCTGGCAGGCTCAAATTCCCGGTTTCCGGCCTTCTCCTCCTCCAGGCATTTGATGTAGGCCGAGATCCGGTCGGCTGCCTTCACCACACGCCATTCCCGGCTGCTTTTATCCGGGCGGATCAGCGGGTCATATTCGTTTTTCAGATCCTCCGGCAGCATGGAGAGCAGCTTTTGCGCCGCAGTTTCCTCCAGCCGGTCATATTCCGCCTTCAGGACGGGATTATTGTGCTTCACCGGGGTGGGCATATCCCCGGTGATCACCTCACAGGCGTCATGATAGGCCGCCAGCGTCATCACCCGCCCGGCATCATACCGGCGGCCGTAGCGGGTATTTCCCATCAGCGCGATCGCGTGGGCGATCAAAGCGGTCTGCATGGAATGCTCCAGGTCGTTTTCCGGAGCGGTATTCTTCATCAGTCCCCAGCGCCGTATATAGCGCATCCTATCCACATAAGCAAAAAAATGATGGTGCATACCGGTCATTCTCCTTTATTGACAGAAACAAAAAATGGAATATAATAAAGCTGCGTCCGCTGGGGGTGCCGCGTATGCGGCTGAGAGAGTCCCTTGGAACCTGTGTAGGCAATCCTACCGGAGGGAAGCGGTGCGCGGAGCCCTTTCCGCGCAGCCCCGTTTCCCGCATGCAGATGCATGTGGGTTTTTTATTTAGGAGGACGCAGAAAGGAAAAAACATGGAATTTGGCATTCATCTGGATCAGCCGGAACAATGGACCGTTCCGGACACGCTGATCTGCCTTTTCGCGGTGATCCTTTTGATCGTTCTAAACAGTGTGATCGCAAAACGCGCCCGTAAATGGACCGCGGCGGAGCTTTGCCTGGCCTCGCTCTGCATCGCTCTCAGCTTCGTGCTCAGCTTTGTGAAGCTTTGGTCCATGCCCACGGGAGGCTCCGTCACCCTGGCCAGCATGCTGCCGATCATGCTGTTTTCAGTGCTTATGGGGCCGATCAAGGGCGTCTTCTGCGGCCTGATCTACGGCCTTCTCCAGTGCCTGCAGGGCGGGTGGATCGTACATCCTGTGCAGTTTCTGCTGGATTATCCTCTGGCCTTTTCCATGCTGGGCCTGGCAGGCATCCGCTTTGGAAAAAAGACTGCCGGTGCGGCAGCCCGGACATTTCAGCTTTCCCTTTCCATGCTTCTGGCCGCTTTCGGCCGGGCCCTGTGCGCCACCCTGGCTGGCTACTTCTTCTGGAACACCCAGCTGCTGGCCAGCCTTGTCTACAATGGCACCTATCTGATCCCGGATACCGCGATCTGCATTCTGCTGGCGATCCCGATCACACCGAGGCTGCCGCAGCTTTCCACTATATTTTATAGCAGAGGCTCTCATTTGTAAAGGAACCCGGCTCTGACAAAAAAACACAGAGAAAGCAATATGGAACCCACTCCGCCTTGATTCACAAGGCAGGTTATGTTATGATGAGCACGCAAAAAGCACATCCCGGAGGGTAGAAATGTTTGAGATCATTGAAAAAGAGATCCTGAATCCCACCGTTACGAGAATAAAGGTTTCCGCTCCCGCAGTTGCCCGCAAGGCACAGCCGGGGCAGTTCATCATTCTGCGCACGGACAAGGAGGGGGAGCGCATTCCCCTTACCATTGCGGATTATGACCCCGAAAAAGGAACCGTGACTGTGATCTTTCAGGTGGTGGGCGCCACCACGGAAATGCTGAACACCTTTGAAGAAGGCGATCGCCTGGCCGATTTTGTTGGGCCTCTTGGCAAGCCAACCGACCTTGACAGCATTCAAAGCGCTGCCGTGGTAGGCGGCGGCGTGGGCTGTGCCATTGCCCTGCCCATTGCCAGAGCATTGAAAAAGCAGGGCGCGAGGGTGGATTGCATCATCGGCTTCCGAAGCCGGGATCTGGTCATTTTGGAAAATGAATTCGCCTCTTCATCCGACCGGCTTTTCCTGATGACCGATGACGGCACTGCCGGAGAAAAAGGGCTGGTGACCGACGCACTGAAAAAGCAGATCGAAGCGGGAGTCAAATATGACCGGGTCATCACCATCGGCCCCCTGATCATGATGAAATTTGTGTGCCGGCTCACAAAAGAATACGGCATTCCCACCGTGGCCAGCATGAACCCCATCATGATCGACGGCACGGGCATGTGCGGGGGCTGTCGTCTCACCGTGGGCGGTAAGGTTTGCTTTGCCTGTGTGGACGGCCCCGATTTTGACGGCCATCTGATCGACTTTGACGAAGCGATCAACCGCTCGGGCATGTACCGAACCTTCGAAAAAAACGCCCGTGAAAAAATGTGCAATCTGCTGAAGGAGGCGCAAAACCATGATTGATATGAACATCGGACGCACCCCTATGCCGATGCAGTCTCCTGAAGTGCGCTGCGGCAACTTTGTCGAAGTGACGCTCGGCTACAGCGAAGAAGAGGCCAGAAAAGAAGCTGCCCGGTGTCTCAACTGCAAAAACCATCCCTGTGTGGGCAACTGCCCGGTGCATATCGCGATTCCCGATTTTATTCAGGAAACAGCGCAGGGCCATTATGAAGAGGCCTACCGCATCCTGCATGAAAACAGCTCGCTGCCCGCGGTGTGCGGACGGGTATGTCCTCAGGAAAGCCAGTGTGAAAAAATGTGCGTCAGGGGCATCAAGGGCGAAGCCGTGGCCATCGGCCGGCTGGAACGCTTTGTGGCAGACTGGCACAACGCTCACGGAAGCGCGGAGATCGCGCCTCCTCCATCAAACGGTCACAAGGTGGCCATTATCGGCAGCGGCCCAAGCAGCCTTGCCTGTGCCGGCGACCTGGCCAAAAGGGGCTACAGCGTAACGGTGTTTGAAGCCCTGCATGAGCTTGGCGGCGTGCTCCGCTACGGTATTCCCGATTTTCGCCTTCCAAAGTCCATCGTGGAAGGTGAGATTCTGCAGCTGAGCCGGATGGGCGTGGATTTTCGCACCGATATGGTGATCGGTCGGGTGCTGAGCATTGACGAATTGCTCAGCACGGAGGGCTACGAAGCCGTTTACATCGGCACCGGCGCAGGCCTGCCCCGTTTCATGAACATTCCCGGTGAAAACCTGAACGGCGTCTATTCCGCCAATGAGTACCTGACCCGCATCAACCTGATGGGAGCCAGGAAGGAAAACAGCTCCACCCCCATCATGAAGGGCGGCCGCGTCGTGGTGGTAGGCGGAGGCAATGTGGCCATGGACGCCGCACGCTGTGCCCGCCGCATGGGCGGAGAAGTGACCATCGTATACCGCCGCACCGAGGAGGAGCTTCCCGCGAGGAAAGAGGAAGTCGCCCACGCCCGGGAGGAAGGCATCCGCTTCATGATGCTGCATAATCCCTCCCAGGTAAATGGCAGGGACGGCTGGGTCACCTCGGTCACCTGTCAGAAAATGGCGCTGGGTGAGCCCGATTCTTCCGGACGCCGCAGCCCCGTTCCTCTGGAGGGACAGACGGAAGAAATTTCAGCCGACACCGTGATCATTGCGATCGGCACCTCTCCCAACCCCCTGATCCGCCAGACCACCAAGGGCCTTGACACACAAAAATGGGGCGGCTTCATCACGGATGAGGAAGGCCGTACCAGCCGCGAAGGCGTATGGGCCGGCGGAGATGCCGTCACCGGCGCCGCCACCGTGATCCTGGCCATGGGCGCCGGAAAAACCGCGGCTGCCAGCATAGACCGGTATATTCAGGAAAAGAAATAAGTAATAGAAAAACGGATCCCCGCAGCCCTGACCGGCATGAATGCGGGGATCCATTCTTTATTTTGTCCAGTTTCTTTCCTTCAGGTACTTCACCGACTGACGCAGCGCGTCGGCTGTTTTGGTTTCCAGCACACATCGGCACCCGTGATCCCGTGCCGTGAGAAGGCGGGCATTCAGGTCGATCTCCCCGTCTCCCAGAGCCAGATGATTCCGGCTCGGCTCCCGCCTGCCATCATGAATGTGAAAGTGGATCAGCCTGTCCGCATGCTTTTCAAGGAAGGGCAGGTCCTTCTCCTGAGCGCTGCAGCTGTGGCCAATATCCCATGTAAGGCCGAAGACCGGGCTTTCCAGCATCAGCTCCACTGCTTCCTGTTCCACTTCACGAAAGCCGTTGGTGTTTTCCAGTGCAACACGCACCCTCCCCCGGGATTCCGCTTCACATCTGTCCCGGAAGGCACGCATATGGTCAAGATATTCATTCCTGTCCCGATCGTAGATATACAGCTTCCGATCCGGCAGGGTGATATACACCCCATGATTCAGATGCAGGTTTACCAGCGGCGCTCCCAGAGAACAGGCTGCACGAATGGCATCCAGGGCCGTTTCCATCCATGCGGAACGCACCCGGGGGTTCACTGCGGCAGGGTCCAGATTCTCATCCAGATGAATGGTGTAAAAAGCCCCCGCCTGATCCGCCATGCGAAGCAGACGATCGGTATCCCGCAGGGCCTCCGTTTGATATTCGGGAAAATTCATGTTCAGCTCCACAAAGCTGAGACCCAGTTCCCTGCACAGGTTCAGGTTTTCAGTAATGGACGAAAATTCAGCCAGCGTAGGCATACCAAAGATCATTTCATTTCCTCCGTTTTTACAGCACACCCGCCCGCAGCTGTTCCGCCGTGAGAGGGCTCAGATCCCCGGGAGCCACATCAAAAAGAGAAATGCATCCGATGCGTCCTCTTTCCCTCATCCGCAGGATTGCGCGGGCACAGGCCACCAGCATACCGGACGTAAACTGGGGATTGCTGTCCAGATGCAGGCTGTATTCGATCATCTGCGTGTTTTCCCGGTCGAGACCCGTGTGTCCTGTGCGGATCACGGAGCCCCCATGCGGCAAAGCGCCATGACGGGTGTGAAGCTCTTCCTCCGAAATAAAATGCACCGTGGTGTCATAATCCGCAAAGTAGTTGGGCATCTCCACGATCTCCCGCCGGATACGTTCCAGATCCGCCCCCTCCTCCGCCACCACATAGCAATCTCTGGTGTGCTTTTCCCGGGTAGTCAGCTCCGGCGTTTCTCCGCTGCGCACCCTGTCAAGAGCCGACTGCACCGGCACAGTATATTGCCGGGCATCCTTGACCCCTTTCACCCGGCGTATCGCATCCGAATGTCCCTGGCTTACTCCCTTGCCCCAGAAAGTGTAGCTTTTTCCATCCGGCAGCACGGCAGCTGAATAAAGCCGGGCCAGAGAAAAGAGGCCGGGATCCCATCCCGCGGAGATCAGACCCAGCTTGCCGCCCTTTCGGGCGCTATGATCCACCCGGGCAAAATGCTCGGGAATGTTCGCATGGGTGTCAAAGCTGTCCACCACATTGAAGTATTCCGCCAAACGGGGAGTTGCATCCGGAAGGTCGGTGGCGCTGCCGCCACACAGGATCATCACATCAATCTCGCTTTGGTAAGCAAGCACATCCTCCGCGCTGAAAACAGGGGCGCCCGTCTGAGTTGCAACAGAGGCGGGATCCCTGCGGGTAAAAATGCCAAAGAGCTCGGCATCCTCATTTTCCCGCACGGCCAGCTCCACCCCTTTGCCCAGATTCCCATAGCCGAAAATGCCAATCTTCATGCAGACTGCCTCCTCTGATCATAGTATGCTGTAGAATATAATAATTCCGTTCCGGCCCCTCAGACCGGGTCTTTTCCCATCCACTGCTTTTCAGAAACGGCATACTCTTCCTTTTCATCCAGGGCATAGGCAATGTGACGGTCATCCTCCGGCAGTTCCTCAGGAAGGTCAAAGCGGCTTTCCGGAACATACAATTGGATGGGCTTCCTTTCCAGGATCACCTTCACATAATCCCCGATGCAGGCGAGCTTCTCCTCCAGCAGCACCCCGTAGGTCTCTCCTGCGGGAGAAAAGTGATTATCCGACCCGGCTGTCATCACCAGGCCCTTTTCCCGGGAAAAAAGCATGCAGCGGGCATCATCCAGTGCGTCATTGCCCCGGTTTGCCACCTCAACGCCGTCGGCAAAGCGTTCGCCAAGCCGAATACGATCCATATACCCGCGGATACGGAAGGGATGCGCCTGCACTACGCATCCTCCTGCCGCGTGCACCTGGGTGAGCTGTTCCCGTCTTGTCCAGTGCTCCATTTCAGGATGCGCCTTCATATATTCCTTGGTAAGGCCGTAGATCAGGTATTCATCCCCGGCAAAATTCTGTTCCAGGCCGAAAAACACATCCAGCCCCAGCTTCTGCCCCTCCTGATAAGCATCCTCATAACCCTTCCAGAACAGATCCACCCGTTCCTCCCAGGGCAGGGACCGATCCACCGCCGTGTTTCCGCCGAAAAAATGATCGGTGACGATCATGCCGGTGTAACCGGCTTCCTTATAGAAACGGGCATGCTCCGCCCCGGTGGAACGGCCGCAGGCGCTGCCCTGACAGGTGTGCATATGGGTTTCATACAGATAGGACATTTCATTTTCCTCCAAAAATCATTCCCGCCATTTTCCGCTTACAAAATACTGCAGCACGCACCAGGTATAAACGGAGTAAAAATGGCCCGCCGGGTCGGTACCCCGCTCAAGGATCTCCTCCGCCTCCCGGGGCGACACCAGTTCAAACCCGTCAAAACACTCGCTTCCCACCGCCCCGCTCTGACTAAGCGGGGGCAGTTCCTTTCTTTTCAGCACGGCAGCCACCATCGCGTTGCTTTCATCCGTGAGGCCGGGAGAAGAAAAGCACAGGGGCACGATGGGGAAAACACGGTCCCGCTCCGTCACATGAAGCCCCGTTTCCTCAAAGATCTCTCTCTTGGCGGCGCTCACAAGCGGCTGCTCCCCTGCGGCATCCTCCGGGTCGATCAGGCCCGCGGGCGGGCTGAGCAGAAACTGCCCCGTGGGATAACGGTATTCCCAGGTAAGCACCAGCCTGGGCTCCGCGGCCGGGGTGCACAGGATCACCGCACAGGTGACCGCATCCGGCAGCATCGAGCAGAATTCCTTTTCGCTTTTGAAGGCGGTAAGATCCTCCTTCTGCCTGCGGGTCACATGATAATAATGCTTTCCTTCTCCATACATCAGGTCCCACACCCGAACGAACCGCTTGTCCAGCAGCAGCTCGGCATTTTCCTTTTTCATTTCGGGAGCTTTCATGTGTTCCGATCCTCCGTCACAGACATTTTCTGCCTCTCTATTTTAGGCCCGGAAGCATCCAGCGTCAACACCTCCCGCATCTTTTGAACAAAACGGATGCATTTGATTTATACACCCTGTTCGGGTATAATAAACCCATCTGCGGAGAAAGAACCTGCTTCTTTCCCGGAAAGGAAACGCTTTTCAGATGAAAATCTTTTTTATCCGTCACGGTGAACCCGATTACGTTCACGACTGTCTCACCGCAGCCGGAAAGCTCCAGGCAGACGGCGCCGCGCACCGTCTTGAACAGGAAGGCATACAGCACATTTTTTCTTCACCGAACGGGCGGGCGATGCAAACGGCACAGCCCCTGTGCAGCCTGCTCGGCCTCAAAATGACCGTGCTTCCCTTCATGCACGAGATCAGCTGGGGCGGGGAGGGCGTTCCGGAGGGCGGCCATCCCTGGACGCTGGGAAGCCTTATGCTCACGCAGGAAAACTGGCATCCCACAGGAGAAAACTGGGAGGAGCACCCGTTTTTCAAAAACAATGCTGCCCGGGAATACGTCCATTCCATCGGAAATGCTTTCGACAGCTTCCTATTTGATCACGGCTATGAGCGGGACGGAAACCGTTACCTGTGTCATGCCAATGAGGAAGAGACCGACGCGATCTTCTATCATGGCGGGTCCGGGGCCTGTGTTCTTTCCCGGCTGCTCAACCTTCCCTTCCCCTGGGTGTGCGCGGTGATGCCCAACGATTTTACCTCCGTCACCTCCATCGACCTGGATGTGCAGCCCGGACAATATGTATTCGCCCGTCTTTCCCTGTTCAACGACTGTGCCCACTGGAAAAAGAACAACATTGGCCCTATATTTGATAAATAAACGGAGGCCTTCTGATGAAAAAGCTGATCTCTCTTTTGCTGATCATCATACTTTGCTTTATCCTTCCCGCATTTGCGGAGGAAACACAGGACACGGAATATGCCGACATGCTCGCTTCCGCCCAGATGATGAAGGGCAGCAACGTGCGCCTCAAACGCATTCTGGAAAAAGCCCGGAACGGTGAAAACATCACTCTGGCGGTGATCGGCGGCTCCATCACCGAGGGGGCGGGAGCGCAAACATATGCGGAATGCTGGGCAAGGCAATTGCTGGACGGCCTCAGGGCGGAATACGGCTGCGGAGACGGCACCAACATTGGCCTGATCAACGCCGGGGTGGGCGGCACCGCCTCCACCTTTGGCTGGATGCGCTATCAGCGCGATGTGGTGGACCGGGTGAAGGATGATGATGGGCTGCCGGATATCGTGATCATCGAATACGCGGTGAATGACAGCGGCGATCCCACCCGTCACGCCTGCTATGAAAGCATGGTGCGCAGCATTCTGAAGGCTGAGAATGAGCCTGCGGTGATACTGCTGTTCAGCGTGTTCCCCGGCGGCTTCACCCTGCAGGATGAATTGATGAGCATCGGCATGCGCTACGGGCTCACCATGGTATCGATCAAAAACAGCGCCTACAAGCTGGTGGGCAGCCGGTGGACCGAGAAGGAGTTTTTCTTTGATCAGTATCATCCCACTTCTCTGGGACATAAGGTGATGGCCGACTGCATCCTCAACGCGATCAAAACCGATATGAACCGGGAGACCGACCCCAATGACGTCACCTGCGACCCCGCCCGTTCCGTATACGGCACGGGATATATGGGCATGATATCGGTGTTTGGCGACAGCATCCCGGAAAACATCGCCTTTGAACCCGGCAGCTTCAACACGGATGACACCGCATCCTACTCCAACATTCCCGTAGGGAGGGTGTGCGGCAAAAACTTCAGTCACGCAGTGAACGGCGGGAATGACCCGCTCACATTCACCGCTTCCTTCAAAAACCTGCTTCTTGCTTACCGCACCGTTTCCGGCGGCAGCTACGGCAGCGCCGAGGTTTACATCGACGGCGAACGGGTCATGACGTTGAACGCCGTGCAGCAGGGAGCCTGGGGCCAGAGCGACACCCGACTGATCTTCGCAAAAAGCCCCGCGGACACCCACACCGTGGAGATTCGCATGGCCCCCGGCAGCGAAAACAAACGTTTCACGATCACCGGGATCTCCTTTACCCCGTAAAAGGATCGGTGCGATTTTTCAGGGCTGCTTTTCCCACTCATTCGGGCTCCTTATACGGTGATCCCGTGTGCAGCAGATGGGGCATATCGGAAAAATGTGAATGGATACACTGTATGGCCGGGCACATCCCTGATCAGGAACGCTTCAGCTGATCGCGGATCGTCCCGGCTGATGCACAAACAGAGCAGGCGTAAGCTTGAAACGAGATAAATGATCTTCCAGAAAGGCAGCGAGAACATGAAGAAGAAAAGTTTGAACATCCTTTTAGCGGTCATGATGATCGTGGGCATGATGCCGCTTTCGGTGATTTCTGCATTTGCGGAAGGCGGGACCGAGCCGGACGGCACCGCGGGACTTCCAAAACTCACTCATGAACATGCATACACATGGAACAACGAATTGGGTGCAAACGGAATACACACCCTTGTATGCTCCAATGCGGATGGGCTTTGCGAAGGGCTGACAAAAACCGAAAAATGCACCTATGAAAATGGCTTCTGCACTGTCTGCGGCGCGGGAGAACCTCTGTGGAAAACCCCGGACAGCGCAAACAAATATATCGTGCGCAATTGGGATGACATCCATAAAAAAGTCGTTTCCACAGAGCTTGATATTCCGACAACCGCTCAGGAAATCACAGCGGCTACCACCGAGCTTGACTGTGGCTGGTATATCGTTCGCGGAACCTTTACAAACGGAAACAGGATCGTTATAAAAGGTACAGCAGGAAACCCGACCAATATCATCCTGCTTGACGACGCTGTGCTTAATGCGGCAGAAGGTATAGAGGTTATCGAAGGTAGTGGGCTGACCATTTACGGGCAGAAGAATGAAACGGGCAAAATCACCGCACGGGGTCGTCTTTTCAATGCCGGAATCGGCAGCAGCACTGAAGGCAACGGCGGCACGATCACCATAAACGGAGGCACCGTCACGGCAGAATCCATATTTGGTGCAGGCATCGGCGGCAAGACAGGCAGCAGCGGCGGCGCCGTTACCATAAACGGAGGCACCGTCACAGCAACATCTGACAAAGGTGCAGGCATCGGCGGCGGCATGAACGGCAATGGAGGGTACATTACCATTAACGGGGGTACTGTCACGGCTTCGTCTAACGAAGGTGCAGGCATTGGCGGCGGTAAAAATGGCACCGACCACAGCTATTTATATATACATGACAGTCTCAGTATCATGGCAGGCGACGATGCCGATACTGCCGAACCTGTTTCAGCTATACGATACAAGGCCAAGAGGAATCGCTATGTATCCATAACCGCTCCCCACGATCAAGATATCACCGGGGACGGCGATCCGGACGATCCATCCGCCGGATATGACATCATTGCCGGAGCCAACAGCGAATGGACGAAGGGAGAGGCTGTGGGACTGCTTATTACCTCTGATGCACCATTTGCCAGGTTTGAAAATGTGAAGGTGGACGGCACCACGATCGCACCGGCCAATTATACCGCAGAGGAAGGTTCCACCAAGATCACTCTGGTTCCCGCATATCTGGAAACGCTGAGTGTCGGATCTCATTCAATGGAGATCGTTTCCAACGATGGAAGCGCTTCTACGTTCTTTACCGTAAAAACAACGGAACAGCCTCCTGTTCCTGCCGCTTACACCGTCGCTTTCAATATGGGCGGTCATGGCACGGCTCCCGCCGACCAGATGATAAATGAAGGCGGTAAAGCAGTAAAGCCTGCCGATCCCATCTGCGAGGGCTGGACATTTGGCGGCTGGTACGCAGACGCGGCCTTCTCCACTCCGTTCGATTTCAGCACGCTTATCACCGCGAATACCACGATTTACGCAAAATGGACAAAGAGCTCCGCTCCACAGACGGATCCGGTAGGCCCTCAGACCGGCGACAACCATCCCATGATCCTGTGGATCGCCCTTCTGCTTGTCAGCGGCAGCGCACTTTTCGGAGCCGCCGTATACGGAAAAAGGAAAAGCTGACTGGCGCATGGACAGGGCAAGCTGAAGCGACAATGAGGACCTCATCCGGCGCTCCGCGCCACCTTCCCCAACGGGGGAAGGCTTATCTTGTGAGCTACACGCCTGCCGTAAATGTCATGTATGCTGCCAATAACAAACTTGTTGATAACAAACAGGATCGTTCCCACAAGTGACGCGAAGCGCTCTAAATGCGCCTTCCCCACTGGGGAAAGCACCGAAGGTGAGCGCTGCCAGTGGCGGATGAAGCGAACCGGAGGTGTTACAAGCAAGGGAGTATGACGAGTCGCAACGCAACGAAGTCATACGACCATTGCGCAGTTGACCGAGCGAAACGAGAAGCATAGCGTGCCAGGTAGCGCGCAAGAAACGCGCGGTGTGTGCGCGCTTCCGGTTGCGCCGGATGAGGTCTTCTTTGTTATTTCCGTTTCGTAAGCGAACGCCCTGTTTCGCATGAACCGCCCTGTTTCGCATGAAAACGGCGGCATTGACAGCAGGAATGAAATATGATACGATACAAACACGAATTTCAGGAAGGGAGGGCAGGCCTGTGAGAAAACTGCGGCAATATCTTACCCGCGTTGCTCGCGGTTTCGCTTACGATAAATGCCGTTATGGGATAAGTCTGCCCTTTTTTACCGCGTAACGGCTGAAAGATCATTTTTTTGACGCCGCGCTCCGGAAAAGGGGCGCGGTGTTTTTTGTTTTACAAATGAATGAAGGTGATATAAATTGAAAAAACATTTGCATGCTTTCCGGGCCACCGTGCTGCTCAGCGCAAAAGAAAAAAGCTATTTCGGCTTTTTTAATCAGCTGGCTCAGTACCTTTTAAAAGCCGCGACCCTGGGAGCCCTGATCATGATATGGAACTCGCTGTTTGCCGCGGGGGTCGATACCGACGGCATGACCCTTCAGCAATTCTGTGTTTACACCGTGATGAGCACAGTGCTTGCCCCGTTGATGGATATACGCACTCCAGCCTCAGGCTGGCTGCATGAGGGCACACTGCTGCGGCTTTATCTGCGTCCGACCGGCTTATTCTCTCAACTGGCGGCATACACCCTGGGAGGCGCACTGCAGCCGCTCCTGTTCCTTTCCATGCCGGTCGCGGCCGTATCCCTTCTGTTTGGAATGGACCTGACGCCCGCAAGCGCCTGGTTTTTCCTGTCGCTGCCGCTGACCGTGCTGCAGGGCTTCGCAGTGGACCTGCTGTTTGCCTGCCTGCTCATCCGATTGGACGGTCTTGAATGGGTGATACACGACCTTCGCGGCGCAATGACAGCGCTGCTGTCGGGCTCCCTCATCCCCTTTGCCGCGCTGCCGGGAAAGCTGGGGCCGATTCTGCAGCTTTCTCCTCTTGGCACTCTGGCCGGGGCCCCGCTGGCGCTGTATACCGGCATGGCACAGCCTGTGAAGATCCTGCCCGCGCAGATCATCTGGAACCTGATCCTCTGGCCGTTGGCCGCAAAATGCCTTGCCGCCAGCCGGGAAAGGATGGTGTGCTATGGCGGGTAATGTGAAAAAGACCTTCCGTCTGCTCAGGCTCTACGCGAAAATGGACCTTGAATGGATCCTTCAGGATACGCGGGCAGTGATCATCATTCTGCTTTCCGAAACGGTAAGCAATCTGTGCTCCATGGCGGGCATCCTGCTTCTGGCCGTGCGCTTTGGCGGCATCGGCGGCTTCAATGCCGATCAAATGCTGTTCATGATGGGATTCTTTGAGCTGGGCGGAGGGCTGTGTTCCATGCTTTTTGGCAATTTCAACGTGATGCACATCAGCCGCAGGGTCGGCCGCGGACAAATGGATCACATGCTGCTGCAGCCGGTTCCCCTGCTTTCCCAGATCCTATCGGAAGGGTTCATGCCCTTTTCCGGCAGCGGACAGCTGCTGTTGGGAATCGTGCTGACCGTGTTTTCTCTTTGCCGTCTTCAGCTCACCCTGACCGTCACCTGGTTTTTGCTCCTTTGCTACTATCTGATCGTGCACACAGCGCTGCTTCTTGGGCAAAGCTTCATTTACGGAAGCCTGGCCTTCTCACGGCCCGTTGCGGCGGAGGAGATCTCCACCATGATTCTGGATGTGAACAGCGAGCTGGGCCGTTTTCCGCTTTTCAGCCTTCCGCGTCCGCTTGCCGGCATCCTGTGCACCGTGCTGCCTTCCGGCCTTCTGGCCTGGTTTCCCTCCATGGTGCTATTGGGGCAAATGGACCTGACCGTTTCTCTCACTCTCCCCTTCGTCGTTTCCACGCTGTTTGTGTTGACAGCGGTGACCGTTTTCAGGAAAGGATTGAAATATTATGAAAAAAACAGCTGCAACCGATTCAAGGATATGGGGTTCCGCCGTTGAGCTTTCCCATGTGACCAAATATTTTGACCGCCGTCTTCAAGCCTCCCTTTTCCACAAGGAGCACAGCCGCGTTTATGCGCTGAAGGATGTGAGCTTTCGCCTGGAAAAAGGCGAGCTGGCCGCCTATGCCGGTCCCAACGGCGCCGGAAAATCCACCACCTTCAAAATTCTGGCCGGTATGCTCTGCCCTCAGGAAGGACAGGTGCGCATTCTGGGGCTGAACCCTTCACGTGAACGTATTCCTGCCATGAAGCGTGTGGGCGTGCTTTTCGGAAACCGCACCGAGCTGTGGTGGGATCATCCTGTAAGCGCTTCCTTTGCATGGAAAAAGGAAGTGTGGGATATTGAAGACGAAGTTTACAAACAGGTCTGCGGCGAGCTCAGGGAAATGCTGGACCTGAACGATTTCTGGAACGCCTTTGCGCGGGAGCTTTCCCTCGGCCAGCGCATGCGGGCCGACCTTGCGCTGTGCATGCTGCACAGCCCGGAGCTGGTGCTGCTGGACGAGCCCACGCTGGGATTGGATGTGCTGGCCAAAAAGCAGATGATCGCCTTCCTTCGGCGGATCAACCGGGAAAAGCAGGTGACGCTGATGGTCACCTCCCACGACATGGATGATCTTTCCGAAATGACCGACCGCATCATCCTCATCAACAAGGGCGAATTGGCCTTTGACGGGGATTACGACAGCCTGATCCGCATGGCGGGAGACCGGCGCATTCTCAGTGTGCAGGCAAATGCCGACCCGGGCGAGCTTCCCGGCATGGAGAAAAACGGAATGGAGGGCGGCCGATACCTTTACACCTACCGGGCCGATCAGGTGCCGGCAGGAGAAGTATTCGCCATCCTTTCCCGAAACGGACAGATCACCGATATCCGCATGGGCTCGGAACCCATCGAAAACGTGATCGCCGAGCTTTACCGAAAATGGAAAAATGAGGACAAAATGTAAAAATCGCTTTTCTGTTTCAAACAGATGTGGTAAAATGGAGGTAAGCTAAAAAGAAACGCCCGATCTCATCCATTCTGAAAGGAATTGTGAACCATGGATCTTCTGGATTATCTTGTGCGGATCCTGATCGCCTGTGTGTGCGGGGGCGCCATCGGCTTTGAACGCACCAAACGCCTCAAGGAAGCCGGGGTCAGGACACACTGTATCATTGCCGCAGCATCGGCACTGATGATGATCGTGTCCAAATATGGCTTTACCGACATCGTAACAAGTGAAAACAGCATTCTGAACGGCTTGCACGGCGCGGATCCGGCCAGGATCGCCGCGCAGGTGATCAGCGGCATCAGCTTCCTGGGCGCCGGTGTGATATTCAGGAACGGCAATTCCGTAAAGGGGCTCACCACCGCCGCCGGGATATGGGCCACCTCCGGCATCGGCCTGGCGATCGGCAGCGGGATGATGCTGCTGGGCGTGATCTGCGCCGTGATCGTGGTGGCGGTGCAATTGTGGTTCCACCGTTTCTCCGTGGGCAATGACGCCTTTTCCGATTTTGATATCAGGATCGCGGCTGCCGCGACAGCAGAATTCAAAGCCTATCTGTTCAGCGCGGAGGAAAGAAAAGAACTGCAGATCCTTTCGATCAAGGTCGAAAAAAATACAGACGGTCCGGATGAATGCGTGATCACGCTGCGCACCAAAAAGCAGATGACCCACAAGCAGCTTATTGATTATTTTGAAAACGTTCCGGACATCCGTTCCATCTCCATGTGATATAATACTAACCTCATTTCCATATGCGTATTCTGCAGCATAGAACCCCTACAGCAGACGCACACCAAAACCAGGGCAATCGCTTACGGAGTTGAAGCGATTGCCCTGCGCACGCATGACCGGCGAACGGTTTTATTCCCATTGCCGGAAAACATATTCGATTTTCGAGATCTGCCTGAGCCGCCGAATCGTTTTTCTCTCCTGTGAAAATTCAAAAGCCAGATACGCCACGAACTGCCAGATCAAAACCGTGGCGGAAACATCGATCAGGTTGCAGATCCATTCGGGCAGAATATTGAAAAATACATTGTAATTGAAAAATTCGATCAATAACGCCAACAGAGCGAACGACAGGAAGGTAACAAAGCTATGCTTCAGCATCGAGATCTTCCTTTTCAGATATTGTTGAATGTATTTTTTAAAACCGATCAGAGCGCTCTCACGGATGCTGTCGTCAGAAGAAGCGGAAGATTCATACACCGTAAGGACGATCTGTTCCTCTGTAGAATACACACAAAGAGAGGCCTCGATCTCCTCATATAATCCCTGGAACATCTTGTTTGAAAACATCACATTTTCAGAAAGCGTAGAAAAGAATTGAGAATATAGTGGAACGATCAATCGACCCAGCTTGTCCCGTCTTTGTGAATTCACCGTGCTTGCAACGGAAATATCCGACAAACGGGAAAAACGGATGGTTCTGGATATTCTCTTATGTTTTCTTTCATCATTTTTATATTTTCCGTCCATGATGTTCTCCCCCGATCCGCGATCAAACGGATCATAACACATTATTCCATTTATTCAAAAATGGAGCTTTCAGCTCTTTATTCCGGCAGTCGGGCCATCAGCATATCCCCGTTTTCCTTCAGCCATTTTTCCTGCTGCCGGTAATCCGGAAACACCCGCAGCACCTCCGCATAAAACCGGCTGGAATGGTTCATTTCTTTCAGATGACACAACTCATGCACCACAACGCTGTTTCGCACCTGCGGCGGGGCCAGCATGAGAAGACAGTTAAAATTCAGCCTTCCCTTTGCGCTGCAGCTGCCCCACTTGGTTTTCTGAGCGCGGATGGTGATGCCGCTGCAGGAGACCCCGACCAGCGGGGCAAAATGCCTCACTCTTTCAGGAATATCCGTTAACGCCGCTTCCGCCAAAGCCCTCAGTTCCTCCCGCGTCAGCTTTTCCGCCTCTGCCGTCCTCCGGCTTCGTTCCTGCGCTTTGAGAAGGTGTTCTTCCGCCCATTTCCGGTTTTTCTGCAGGAAAGCCCGGATGGTCTCATCAGAAGCCCCGATGGGAGCCCGCACGATCAGCCTTCCCTTCCGGATCTCAAGAGCGATCGTTTTCCGTTCGCTGCGGATCAGCTCATATTCCATAAAGCTCTCCGTTCATCCCCCGAATTCATGAACCTGCTGTCAAAAGATCAGCAGATCCTGCACCCATTATACATCAACTGCGGCGGATCTTCAAACCGGGAGTGTGTGTTCCGAGGGCAATCCTCTTTGGGTCAAGGCGACACTGTCCCATCCGCTATTGTGATAGAAATATGTCATCCGGCATAACCGCACTGTTCAGCGAATCGTTACGATGCCGTTGTATCTTATTGGTGAGCATACCTATCCGCTTTCCAGAGAACTGCAGGATATATATCCGGATATACCATGGAGCCAGATTTCCGGCATGCGTCATCGTCTGATCCATCAATATGATGATACCGACTGGAATATCCTATCATAAAAGCACCGAATAAAGCGGGGCTGCTGTTCGCAGCCCCGCCCTTTGATTTACTGTTCAGATCTCAGTTTCCGAAGAATTCGGCATCCAGATCATCAATGACAGGCTGCCAGATATTCACGTTGGCTTCGATGTAGCTGTTCCATTCGGTTTCCACGTCAGCGGGAGCGCCGATCACCAGCTTGGCAAACTCGTCCTTCAGGGACAGGGAATAGTTGGCCTTGTTTTCGCTGGAGAAGAACTCATAATCCACATCCAGAGGGATCACATAGCCCTTGGTACGGAACTGATAGAAGCTGAGGATGGGATCGATCACGACTTCCTTGTCATAAGTGGGGTTGATGAAG
Source organism: Clostridia bacterium (assembly GCA_045617125.1). GTDB lineage: Bacteria > Bacillota > Clostridia > Christensenellales > Aristaeellaceae > ZC3RG03. The sequence goes on from JAZLIA010000003.1 coordinate 21,924, forward strand.
AGGAAATCATCCGCGTTCAGAGCCCAGGTGCGGAACACGCTGTAGCTGTTGTAGATATCCACGATGTTGGGATAAGAGCCATCCTCGTTCTGGGGCATGAGGATCTTCACATCGCCGTTCTCGTCAAATTCCCAATCCTTGCCGGGAATACCCATGTTGCAGGCGACCTGGCCTTCCTTGGTGGCGCAGTAATCCATCGCGGTGAGGATACGATCGAGCACTTCAGGATCGGTCTCGGGAGCAAACATGCTCACAGACCACCAGTTGAGGCATTCGATGGCACGGGTGACACCGTCATCGGTAGCGATCGTGGCAATGCCCACGCACTCGTCGGAGTTGAGGCCGGTTCCCTGATCAAACTGCTGCTTGTAGCCCAGGTAGGAGGAAGCCTGGCAGTTGCCGAACATCATGGCCGCCGCGCCGGTAGAGAACTTGGTGATCGCGTCAGCGCTCTTGTAGAGGTAGAAGTCGGGGTCGATCAGGCCTTCCTGATACCATTCGTTAGCCAGCTGGGCCGCCGCCAGCACGGTGGGGTCGGCAAAGCCCCAGGCATAACCGTCATCGGTCTTATAGAACTTCTGATAATCCACATCGGAGAACATGGTGAAGAAGGTGGCCAGACGGCCGGGTTCCTCGCACAGACCAATGGTGTTGCCGTTTCCGGCCAGATCCTTTTCAACGCAGCCCTTCAGATAATCCTTCAGCTGGCTCTGGGTGATCACTTCACCGATTTCCATGCCGAGAGCCTTCGCCCAGTCCTTGCGGTAGTACACGGAAATGTGATCCACCAGCTTATCAACGGGGTTGAAGCGATAGTTGCGGGCATGAGCAATGCCATAATACTGGCCGTCCACTTCAAACTTCTTGAACTGTTCCTCGCCCATGCAGCCGATCATCTGCTCATACAGATTGGGATACTTTTCCATCCAGTCATCGGGCAAAGCGGCCAGCAGGCCGTTGGAAGCATAGTCCACATACTCCTGATAGGCGAAATCACGCCAGGTGATCAGGTCGGGCATGGTGCCGCCATTCACCCAGGTACGGATCTTTTCACTCTGGGCATCCTTGGAAACGGGATAGATCTCGTAATCAAAGTTGAACATGCCGGCAATGTAATCATACAGGGCATCGTGGTTGTAATCCATCGTGGAATTGGTGTGAGTGCCGTTCACGGTGAAGGTGACATGCTTGTCATACTCCGCCAGGGCGGCACAGGTGCTCAGCAGCAGCACGGCTGCAAGAGCGATAGCCAGGATCTTTTTCATAGTCTGGACCCTCCTTTTTTATTCTGATATTCCGGTCTGCTCCGACCGGTAACATCACATTTTCACAGAACCCACCAGCACGCCCTTCACAAAATACTTCTGCAGGAAGGGATAGAACAGCATGATGGGCAGCGTGGTCATGATCACGGCAGCCATTTTAACGCCCTCGGTGAACACTTCCACGTCGGTGTCGCCGGAAGCGATATCGGAATAAGCCTGAGATTCCGCCACGATGGCGCGCAGCACGGTTTGCAGCGTCATCTTACTGGCGCTGTTGATGAGCAGCATGGACCAGAACCATTCATTCCAGTAGCCCACCGCGGTAAACAGCGTGAAGGTGGCCAGCAATGCGCCCTGCAGCGGGAGCATGATGCGGAAGAACGCCACCAGGTCATTGGCGCCGTCGATCTTGGCCGCCTCCTCCAGTTCCACCGGGGTCTGCTCAAAGCCGTTTTTGAGAATGATGATATTATAGGTGCTCACCCCGCAGAAAAGGATCACCGCCCAGCGGGAGTTGATCAGGCCCAGCGATTTGAACTGCAGATAGGTGGGGATCATGCCGCCGGAAAAGAACATTGTGAACAGCACCAGGGCAAACAGCAGCTTTTTTCCGGGAAAGCTTTTGCGGGAAAACACGTAAGCCATCATCACCATCGCGATCATCGAAAGAAGCGTTCCCCCCGCGGTGATCAGAATGGTGCTCCAGTAGCCGGTGACCATGTTGCCCTTTTCCAGCACGTAGCTGTAGTTGCTCATCGTGGGCTCCATGGGCCACATGGATACGGGATGCAGGCCATAGCCGCGGTTGGAATCAAAGGAGATCACCACCGCGTTATAGAACGGAATGAAGATCATCAGGGCGATCAGGGTGAGGATAATGAATACGGTAATGTCGCCCCCGGTCCATTTTTTGTGACGGGGTTTTGCAGACAGGGTCTTCACAGAAGTATTTCCGATCTTTTCCATCGCTTCGCCCCCCTTAATTGAACATTCCTTCGCCGCTGATCGACTTGACCACGCGGTTCGCCACGATCAGCATGCAAAGATTGATCACGGATTTGAAGAAGCCCACGGCGGTAGAGAAGCCGTAATTGGGATTGGCCAGGAAGGTGATGTTATACACATAGGTATCCAGAATGTCGGACACCTCCTTCACGGCCGGGTTCTGCAAATAGAACACCTGCTCAAAGCCGCTGTTCATCACGCGGCCCACCTGCAGGATGAACAAGGTGATGATGGTGGAGCGGATGCCGGGCAGCGTCACATGCCAGGCCTGCTGAATGCGGCTAGCTCCATCCACCGTGGCAGCCTCATACAGCGTGGGATCGATGCCCGTGATGGCCGCCATATAGATGATGGCGTTCCACCCCATCTCCTTCCAGTTGGCGGTCAGATACAAAAACGGGCGGAACAGCGCGGTATTTGACAGGAAATTGACCTTGTTTCCCCCTATTGCCGAGATCACGGAATTGACCATGCCGCCGTTGGAAAAGAAGTTGGTCAGCAGCGTGGAAACGATGATCCAGCTCAGAAAATGCGGGAAGGTATACACCGTTTGATAAACCCGCTTAAGCCGGGTGCCGCGCATCTCATTCAGCAGAAGCGCCAGCAGGATCGGCGCCGGGAACTGGAAAATGAGACGCGAAAAGTTGATCACAAAGGTGTTGCGGATCGCCTTCACGGCATCCGGTGTGGAAAAAATACGCTTGAAATTGGACAGCCCGATCCACGTGCTTCCCCAAATGCCGGCCTTGGCATTATATTTTTTGAACGCCAGCACCAGGCCTGCCATGGGCTGATAATGAAAGAAGAAGAAATACAGAAGACCCGGGATCAGGAGCAAATAAAGATACCTGGCCTGGAAGATCCGGACACACAGCTTTCTGAACTTGGTATTCAAGTTTTCTTCCTCCGTTTCTGTTGGGAAGTTGACCAAAACATCTTATCATTTATATGTGCTAAAATCAACCGTTTTTTACAAAATACAACTTATCAGTTGTTGCTTTTCATTTTATTGTTTTTTGCTTTCCGTGTTCAATTGGCGGATGCTCTCGGCCAATACATCGGTTGAAGTTTTCACCGTATTATACTATAATCGGTATGAAAAGGTGAGGGGCTCCCTGTCGGGAGAACCGGAAAGGCGAAAAATGAATCAGGGTCCTGAGCTTACCAATTATCACACCCACACCACCCTGTGCCGTCACGCGCAGGGAACCGAGGAAGAATATGTGCTGCGCGCGATACAGAGCGGCTTTTCCGTGCTGGGCTTTGCCGATCACGGGGCATGGCCGTACGAAAGCGGCTATGTAAGCTATATGCGCATGAGCCTAAGCGAGTTTCAGGGCTACGAAGCACGGGTGCGGGCCCTTGAAGAAAAATACAGGGGGCAGATCCGCATTCCTCTGGGAATGGAAAACGAAGCCTTCCCGCCCTACATCAACTGGCTGAAGGAATTCAAGGAAGAGCATCTGGATTATCTTATTCTGGGCAATCATTACGATTACAACGATGAATTCAATCCCGATAACCATTTGCCCCTCAATGACCGGGGCGGGTTCTATTTCGGATACTGCTCTGAAAAGGAGCAGATCCTCCGTTACGGAAAGCGCACCGTGTGGGGCATGGAGACCGGCGTGTTCGATTATCTGGCCCACCCGGACCTGTTCTGCTTTCTCTACCCCGTGTTTGACGCGGAATGCGAAGCCGTTTCACGGGATCTGTGCACCGCGGCGGAAGCGTATCACCTGCCCATGGAGGTAAACCTGAACGGCATGCAGCGCACGGACGGCGGTCTCGGCTATCCCTGCCGCCGTTTCTGGGAGATCGCGTCGGATTATCACATCACCGCGATCATCGGCTATGACGCCCACCGGCCGGATCAGCTGGGAAGGCAGGATCTTCATGAAAAAGCGCTCGATATGCTGAGAGAATTGCACATTCCCGTAACAGACCGCCTTCCCTGTAAAAACCAAAGGGGAGGCTGAGCAGAATGTCTCACAGACACGGAGTGAGGTTTTTAAGAAACCGGATATGACTTTGAATAGTGAGATGAAACACAATGAAGACGGCTCGATCGCGTTCGAAACATATCATTATATTTGATAATTATCTGGTAGCGTTTTTACTGCCGCTCGATCTCGGCATTGGCTGCAGGGCAATCGCTTACGAAACAGAAAAAGCGAAGCGGACCTCATCCGGCGCTCCGCGCCACCTTCCCCAACGGGGGAAGGCTTATCTTGCGTTCCAATAGCGTGATACCGATGGTATGTCTGTTACCAATAACACACTTGTTACCAACGAACAGGATTAGTCAACAGGTGGCGCGAAGCGCACTAAATTAGCCTTCCCCACTGGGGAAGGCACCGAAGGTGAGCGCCGCCAGTGGCGGATGAAGCGAACCGGAGGTGTTACAAGCAAGGGAGTATGACGAGTCGCAACGCGACGAAGTCAGACGACTATTGCGCAGTTGACCGAGCGAAACGAGAAGCGCGGAGCGCCGGATGAGGTCCTCGTAA
>JAZLIA010000004.1:0-13970 GCA_045617125.1 Clostridia bacterium
CTGCGCCATGCCGTTGCCCATCACGATCAGCATTTCGGGCATCTTTCCCGCGGCCAGAAGGTTGTCCGCGATGCGCAGCACATGCCCCTGATAGACCCAGCCCGTCTCGTTCTCCCCGTAGCCGTGCTGCAGGTACAGCACAGGATACTTTTTATCGGTGCGGAATGCGGCGGGCGTATAGACGATGCAGCTCTCCCACTTGCCGGTCACGGACGAGCGGTAATACCTGCGGGCGGCGGCTCCGTGCGGCACGTCCTCCATGCCGTCCCAATCATCCTCCGGCACCGGAACGTCCACAAAGTTCATCGGTCTGCAGCAGCCCTAGCCGATCGGGAAATACGGCTCCAGCACATCCGCGCCGTCGATCTTCACGAAGAAATACTTGAAGCCGCGTCCCAGATCGAACGTGCCCTCCCATGCGCCGTCCTCCGTCCTTGTCATCGGGAACAGCGTTCCGAAGCGGTCGATGACCACCTCCTTCGCGTTCGGCGCGATCAGCCGGAAGTGCACGCGTCCGTCCTCCAGGATCTCGGCGCCCTGAATGCCGTCGCGATCCGGTTCGCCTGTATAGCGGTCAAACGAGACCGCGGTATCGATCATGACCGGTGTCTGCATAAATTGATCCTCCTTCACATCGTTTCGATCCGTTATTGCGGCGCACCCTCGAGCAGCACGCACATTTCCTCATAAGTCAATGCACCCATATGGTTCGCGACCGCTTCGCCATCCGGCCCGAGCACCACGGTCCGCGGCAGCACGACCGCGTCCGCGTACCGGCCCAGCAGCGAGCCGTCCGCGTCCACGCAGTACGCAAGCCCGAGCCCCGTTTCCGCCCAGAAGGCGTCTACATCCTCCGTGACCACCGAGGCATGCACCGCCAGCACCGGAACGCCCTTTTCCCGCGCCAGTCGCTCCAGATCGGGCAGCTCACGCAGGCACGGATCGCACCATGTCGCCCAGAAGTTCAGAACGACCGTTTCGCCCGCGTGCTCCGCAAGCCATGCCTCCGCGCCGCTCTGCCCGGTGACTGCGGCAGCCGGCGCCCGTTCCGGCAGATTCACATATACCAGCGTTCCCGCCAGCACCGCGAGCGCGAGAACGGCCGCCGCGGCGCGATTTCTTTTCGTTTTGGGCGCATCGGGTGTGAACAGGCTCGCGCCCCGGCAGGAGATCGCGTTTTCGGGACAGCAGCCGATGCATTCGCCGCAGTGCACGCACTCCCTGTCGCCCACATGTCGGATATCCACGCGACACTCGCGCACACACCTTCCGCAGTTCGTGCAGGCCTTCGCGTCCACTCGTACGCCTGTGGGCAGCAGCTTCGCGAACAGGCCGTACAGCGCGCCGAGCGGACACAGGAATCGGCAGAATACGCGGTATATGAACACCGCCGCGACCGCGACCGCGATCAGCACCGCCAGCTTCCAGCCGAAAAGACCTCCCGTCAGCGCGCGCAGCTCCCCGTTCGCGGGGTGCGCCATCAGCCCGAGAGCACCCTCCAGCGTTCCGGCGGGACAGATGTACTTGCAGAAGCCCGGCACCGCCGTGAGGAGCGGGATCGCGATCACGAACACCGCCAGCAGCACATACTTCAGATACGAGAGCACGCGCGTCACGCGGCTCTTGCGCACTTTGGGTGAAGGGATCTTATACAGCATCTCCTGGATCAGCCCGAACGGGCACAGAAAGCCGCACACCGTCCGCCCCAGGAGCAGCCCCGTCAGCAGCAGGATGCCCAGCATGTAATACGGTGTCTTCTTTCCCGAGGCCGCAAGCGCGTTCTGCAGCGCGCCCAAGGGGCAGGAGACGCCCGCGGCGGGACAGGAATAGCAGTTGAGACCGGGCGCGCACAAAAGCTTTGCGCTGCCCGTGTAGATGCCGCCCGTCAGAAAACCTTTCAGGTGCGCGTTATAGAGGAGCGCCGCGTACACCTGTATGCATTTTCTGCGCAGCGATCTATCCAAGACCGATGCACTCCGTACAGATGGCAGCGGCCTTCAGCAATACATCGCGCACTCCTCCGTTCGCGATGCCGAGGCCGATCAGGAGCAGCGCCAGCAGGAGCAGCGCCAACCGCACCATGTTCTTCCGCATTCGGGATCCCTCCGCAAAAAAGCAAAAAGGCAGCCGCGAAAAGCTGCCTTCCGATATGTCCGGATCAGGCCCACACGAGCCAGATGAACAGATAGCCGATCAGGACCGCCGTCAGCGTGAACGGCACGCCGATGCGGAAGAAATCGGAATTTTTCACTTCATAGCCTTCCTTGCGCAGGATGCCGATGCCGGTCACATTGGCGGAAGCGCCGAAGGGCGTGATGTTGCCGCCCAGCGTCGCGCCGGTCAGCAGGCCGAAATACAGCACCACCGGGTCAATACCCAGGTTCACGGCAATGCCCTGCACCACGGGCAGCATCGCCGCCACATAGGGAATGTTGTCAATGAAGGCGGAGAGGAGCACCGAGGCAAACACGATCAACGTGTACAAGCCAAACAAACTGCCTTCGCCAATGGTGGAAAACCAGTCGGCAATGGCCTGAATGATGCCGGCTTCCCGAATGCCGGCCACCACCACAAACAAACCGCAAAGCATCGCCAGGGTCTCGTAATCCATTTCCTTTGCCACCAGCTTCGCGGGGGCGCTGCTCTTTCCTTTCAGGCAGGAATACACCACGCAGCCGCCACCGATGAGCAGGCAGATGAGCCCGTTTTTGATATCATCCACAGCAGGGAAGGTGATAAAGGACGCGATGATCAGCAGCACCACCGTGACGATCATCAGAAGCCCGGGCACCTTATCCTCAACCGGGGTAAGCTCACAGGGGTCAATGCGATCCCGGTTTTTGCGGAAGAGGAAGTAAAGGATCACCACCGTACCCAGCGCTCCCAGCTCCACCGCCCAGAAGATGGAGAGCTTGCCGTGCCAGACAATGAAATCGGTAAAGTTCATGCCGGCATAATCGCCCAGCAGGATGGAGGTGGTGTCGCCCACCAGGGTGGCAGCCCCCTGCAGGTTGCTGCTTACCGCAATGGAAATGATCACGGGAACGGGGTTGATCTTCAGCTTCCTGCTGATGGCCAGCCCCACCGGCGCAGCCATCAGCACGGTAGCCACGTTATCCACAAAAGCGGATACCACACCGGAAAAAACACTGAGCATGATGATGGCCCAACAGGCATTCGGCACCTTCTGCAGCATCAGGTCCGACATGCGGGCAGGCATGCCCGTATCCACAAACAGAGACACCAGCGCCATGGTGCCTGCGATCATCATGATCACGTTCCAGTTGATCACGCCGGGCACCTCCGCGATGGGCAGCACACCGAAAATGACCATGCAAGCGGCAGCGCCCAGCGAAAACCAGACGCGGTATTTGGAAAAGAGAAGCATTCCCGCGTACATCAGGACAAATATGATCAGAGCAGTCAGCATAAACAGGGATTTCCTTTCTTGCCATTATGAATCTGAGGCGGATAAGCCGCCGGATCATAATTCTATTTTACCCTGTTCGGGCAGATATCGTCAACTGCCTCATCCGTAAAATAAAGCAAGTCGGAATATTCCTGTTATTTACCGCTATTTACCGTAATATTCCTGCCAGGTGGACGGTTGTTCCGGACGGGAAACTATGGTATAATCAGTCTGGTATTTTGTAACGAACGGTAAAGGAGCTTTGCTATGGAAAAACAGACCGTTGTCCGTGCCTCAGGAAAGGCCGGGCTGCAGACGGGAAAACGGAACGAAGGACTGAAAGCCGCATTTCTGATCATGGCGGTCACCTTTGTCGTGCGTGCGATCGGCAGCATGCTGTTCCGGCATTTCCCCACGCTGGTCATCGACGAAAACCTCTACACTTCTCTGGCTAAGGATCTGCTGGAGGGATTCTCTGTCGGTTACCGCGGTCAGCCTATCGATTATCCTTATCTTCTTTATCCGATTTTCCTGTGCCCGGTGTATCTGCTGGAACGCCTGTTTGGCGGCGATATCTACCGCTGGATCCAGGTGTTCAACAGCCTTCTGATGGCGTCCTCTGTGATCCCCATGTATCTGTTTGCGAAGGATTTCACCGGCGACACAAAAAAAGGGCTGATCTGTGCCGGGCTTACAGCCCTGATGCCCGACGGCGTGCTCACCGGATATCTGCTGAGCGAGTCGCTGGTGTGGCCTCTGGCCTCCTGTCTGCTTTATTTTTCCTGGCGCGCCTATAAGAATCAGGAAAAGGACATCCGTCCGGGTACGGACGGGGTGCTGATGGCGGTGATCACCTTCTGCATGTTCATCACCAAGCCCGGCTCGATCACCGTGGGCGCGGTGCTGTGCGTGATGCTTTTGGTCGCACCCCTGCGCAAAAAGCAGAAGGTGCTGCCCGCCCTGATCCCCACCCTGGTGCTGGCGGGCACGATCGCGGTGTGGTACGGCATCTACTTCCTCTTCCTCAACAAGACTACCACCGGCGTTCTGGGCCTGTACACCAAGCAGATGGACGGCTGGACGAAGGATAACATTCTGGTCATGCTGGAAGCGGTTCCCATGATGGTGCTTCTGGCCGTGTTTGCCCTGTGCGGCGTGTTCGTCTTCTATCCCCTGTGCGGAAGGAAAGAATATTCCTCCTCTCAGCGCAGCTTCATCATTCCCGTAACCCTGGGCATCCTTTTCCTGTGCGTGGGCACAGCCGTGTTTGTTACCCCCTATCAGTGGTACAGCGGCGCAGGCAACATTCCCCTGCATCTGAGATATCTGAGCATGTTCCTGCCCGCATTCTTCGCCTTCACTCTGGCGCTTCCCGGACAGGGCCATCTGAAAAAGCGCGGCGGCAAAACCAAAGAAACAGCCTACGGCTTTAAAAACAATAAGCTGTTCTACATTCTGCTGGTGGTGTTCATCGTGCTGTGCGCTTTCCCGGGCGTGCGCACCGGCTTTGTGGTTAACGACAACACCCCGGCCGATTCCATCACCCTGGCCGCCTTCCACACCACCAACCGCAGCAACGGCGAGCTGTGGGGCACACTGGAAACCATTGCCTGCGCAGCCTTCATCATCTATATCCTGTTTTGTCAGTATGAGACCGGCCGTTCCGAAAAAACGCTGCGTTTCTGCGTTGGCTTTATCGCGGCCATGATGGTGCTGAACAACATATGTGCCTATGCCAATGCCAACGCCCGCTTTGATGACACCGTCACCGAGGACGCGCTGGAAATGAAGCAGATCGTGAAAGAACTGGATGAAAAGCCAATGGGCATAACCCAGATCTATTATGACGACATCGACACCTACTGGATGGAAACGCATCTGGATCATTCCATGCAGCAGGTGACCAGCCAGCAGTTCTTTGTGGAATTGTACAACGCCAACAATCAGGGCGCATACGGCACCTACATTCCCTTTGTGCCCGTGGTGCAGTCGCCCAACAAGAACAATCATATCACCTATGCCACAAACACCTTCGTTTTGGGGATCAACGTGCATGAGCATATGGAATTCTTCGAGAATTCAGATCTCACTTACACGAAAAACGGTCATTTCGCGGTGCTGAAAACAAAGCCCGGCCAGCAGGTGATCGCCACGGCTTGGGACGGAACGGACGGCAACACCATGAAGCCGGATCTGGACGGCCGCCTTTACATCTACGATCCCGACCGTCTCACCTGCAGCAAGCTGTGCATTGAAATGGAAGCCTCCGGTGAAGGAACGTTCAAGATCCACGACACGGAGATCCCTGTGAGCGGTGGCACGCAGGTGTATACCTTCACAGTGAAGCCCCAGCCCTATATCGACCTGTATGTCACGAGCGGCGAGATCGAGGTGACCGGTTATCGCACCTATCCCGTCGATGCGGAATAATGAACCGGGGGAGGTTCAGAATGAACCAGAAAAAGTTTTCGGTTTATGACGTGGTGTTTATCGGCACGATGGCAGCGGTGGTGTTTGTCGTCACGCTCTTTAGGGTTCCGGTAGGGTCCTCCAAGCTGCATTTTGCCAACGCCTTCTGCCTGCTGGCAGGGCTGCTGTTCGGGCCGCTCAGCGGCGGGCTGGCTGCCGGTATCGGCAGCGGGCTTTATGACCTGATTCTGGGAGGCTATGATATTCCGCAAACGCTTATCACCTTTGCAAGCAAATTTCTGATGGCATTTGTATGCGGCCTCATCTTTTCCGCTTTTCATAAAGAAAAGAACCGGCGGCGTTTCTGGGTCTTTCTCATTGTTTCCTGCATTGTCGGGTCGCTTACCTATGTGGCCCTCTATATGGTAAAGACCTTCATTTATCAGCGCTTTGTGTACGGGTTTCCCATGGATGCGGTCATGATCACCCTCACAGCCAAGCTGATCTCTTCCCTGATCAACGCACTGGCAGCCGTGGTGGTGACCCCCATTCTGTATCCGCCGCTCAAAAAAGTGCTGGGCTCCGTCATGAAGAGAAAATAACCGAATATCATTTTCAGGCAGCGAAAAGGGACTGTGAGAGAACCGGAAGCATTCGATCATAGCCCCTTTTGCTATGGCAAGCAGCGCTTTCCAAAGAGAGAAAAACTTATTCATGCCGGAATAAAAAGAACTTTTGTTCCGTTGTTATTGACGGGTACCGGTTTTTCGCTTCGTCTCCGGTCCATACGGAAAAACTGGAGAGCGGATTTGACAGTATACCGCGTAAGGTATAAAATATTAGATTGATCAGTGAATCTACGGGGGAGGTAACAACATGAAGAACTATTCCACTTTTGTGCGGCAGATCTGCATTCTGACCGCAGTCATCATGCTCATTGGCACGCTTTCGGCACTGCCCGCTCTGGCAGACGCAGGCGCCGCCAATGCCACTCAGGGAGACGCCTCCCGCAGCGTGATCTTTCTGGTCAATTCCAAGGGGTCTTCCTCGATCACGCTCAAACAAACGACCAACGGGCAGATGCTCCAAACCTCCAACTGGGACGGCAGCCAGCGCTACCGCACCCTGCCCGGAATGTATCATGTGTATTATAACGGCGGAAACGACAGCGGTTCTGTGGAAATGACCACCGACACCGCGGTGATCTCCTTCCGCTACGCAGGCAGCTACACCGTGACCGTGCAGCCCTACACGCTGGAAGAGATCAACCAGGTGCTGTCCGAGCAGCGCAGCGCCACCGACTGGCTCTACACCTGCCAAAGCTGGAGCGTGCTTCCCGCGTGGACTGTGCAAAGCGCCAACAACTGCACCTGCCAGGCAGCCGGTTACAACCCGGTGGTGCCTGTGGCGACCGCGACCCCGAACCGGAACGCCGTCCCCGTTCCCGGCATCCGGGATTATAACTATCCCACCAGCTACACACGTGGAAACAGCTTCTCCCTCCGCGGCACGGTATACACAAATGTCGGCCAGATCACCCGGATCACCGCTGACATTTACGATTCCGCCGGAGCCCGGATCCGTACAGCCAATGTGTATCCCTACAGCACCTCCTACGCTTTGGAAAACAGTTCCTCCTTCAGCAGCAGTCTGCGTTTTGAACAGCTGGAATCCGGCAGCTACACCTATAAGCTGACCGTCACTGCCGTAAACGGGAGCCAATCCTCCACCACGGTGCTGGTCACCTGTGGCTTCAGGGTGAACGCCCCCGCCGCCACGGCCACTCCGAATGTACCGGTCCTGTCCATCTCGGGCGCCAACACCCCCGCTTCCATCATTATGGGCACCGCGTTTGTACCCAAAGGCACCATCACCTGCAGCTCAGGAACCATCACGGAGGTGAAGGGCGAAATTTTAAACAGCAACGGCTACGTCGTTTTGACCGTGAGCCGCTACCCATACCGCAATTCCTACACGCTTGAAAATGACAGCACCTTCAACAATGCGATGAAATTCAGCCAGCTGTCCACCGGTCGCTACACCTACAGGGTGACCGCCACCGCGCAGAACGGCAGCCGCACCGAAACGACCGTGCTGGTCCAGAGCGGGTTCTTCGTTTACGCCGCTGCCACCGCAACGCCCACCCCTGCGGTGCAGACCCCGGTGCTTACCATCAAAGGTGAAAACGCCCCCGATAATCTTGCCTCCGGCACAGCCTTTGTTCCTGCCGGAACCATCACCGCCAGTTGCGGACAGATCACCCGGGTGACCGGCGAGATCCTTTCCGCCTCGGGCAGCATCATCATGACCGTGAACCGTTATCCCTATAAGGACAGCTACAGCCTGAACGGCGACAGCACCTTCAACAACGCAATGAAGTTCAGCCAGCTCAGCGCGGGCAATTATGTTTACCGGGTGACCGCCACGGCGCAAAACCAGGGCAAAACCGCCACCACCGTGCTTGTGCAGCGTTCCTTCCGCGTTTATGACGCTGCCACTCCCACTCCGACCGCCGCAGCCCGCACGCCCCAGCTGAGCATCAGCGCACAGAACTATCCTTCCTCTTTTGCACAGGGAACAGTGTTCTCTCCTGCGGGCATTATCCTTACCGATTGCGGACAGATCACCCGGGTGACCGTCGAAGTCCTCAACAGCAGCGGCGTCCAGATGATGAGTGTGATACGCTATCCCTACAAGAGCAGCTTTGACCTGAGCAGCGACAGCAATATCAGGAACGGTCTGCATTTTGAACAGCTCTCACCCGGAAGCTACATTTACCGTGTGAGTGTCAATGCCCAGTATCTCACCCAGACTGTGACAAACACCCTGATCAACGCCGGCTTCTATGTTTATGCCGCAGCCACCGCCACCCCGGATACCCGGGTGCCGGTACTCTCTATCAGCTATCCCAGCTATCCCACCTCCTACACAGAAGGCACCGCCTTCTATCCCCGCGGCACGGTCTATACCGACTGCGGTAAGATCACGAGGATCACCGGCGAGATCCTCAGCAGCAACGGCAGCGTGCTGATGAGCGTGAACCGTTATCCCGATCAGGCTTCCTATCAGTTGGATAACGACAGCACCTTCAACAACAGCATGCGCTTCAGCCGCCTCACACCGGGCAATTATGTTTACCGGGTGACCGCCACCGCCCAACAGGGAAGCAAAACGGCTACCACCACCCTGATCAACGTTTCCTTCCAGGTAATCGCGAACGCCACCCCGGTGGTAAAGCCCACGCTGAGCATCAGCAATGAAAACATCCCCTCCGCCTACACTGAGGGCAGCACCTTCCATCCCCATGGGCTCATCCGCACTTCCTCCGGCACGATCACGAAGGTGACAGGCGAAATTCTGGACGGTGCCGGCAGACTCATGATGAGCGTGGACCGGTATCCCAACCAGAGCAGCTACGACCTGAACAACGACAGCACCTTCAACTATGCAATGAAGTTCAGTCAGCTTCCTCCCGGCAATTACACCTACAGGGTCAAAGCCTGGGCCGAGAATGGCAGTGAGAGCACCTCCTCCACCCTGATCAACTGCACCTTCCTGGTCTACTCCAATGTGACCCCGGTACCCGTGACCCCCACGCCCAAGCCTCTTATCGAACTGGCCATCACGGATTATAACGCCCCCGGCACCCTGTATCTGGGCAGCACCTGTGACCTGAAAGGCACCATCCACAGCGATCTGGGCGATGTGACCGAGGTGAGCGTGGAAATTCTGAACAGCAGCCTGCAATCCGTACGCCGGGTGGTCATTCCTTCTTATGGCAACACGGTACGCCTGGAAGACAGGAGAAGTGAGCTGAGCGAGCTGCACTTTGATACCCTCGAAGAAGGAAGCTACACCTATCTGGTAAATGCACAGGCCATGATCAACGGTCAGCCCGTAGATAAGAACCTGGTAAACAAGGGCTTCTCCGTGACAGTGAAGGTGGTTCCCACCCGCAACCCCTTATCGCCTGTGGAACCGGTGGGTGAATACAGCATGATCCCCTCTGTGGAGATCGACACCCAGTTCCGTGAAGGAAAATGCAAAAACAACGATAACAAGGATCGGGTGCTGAAGCTGCCCAACCTGATCGACAACGACCCCTCCACCAATTTCCTGTGGCTGTTCTATAACAGCGAATCCAAGGACGATGTGGCCGAATTCACCTACACCTTCGCAAACGAAACGCTGAACGCCATCGGTCTTCACAACGGCAACGCCGCTTCCTCCAACAAATACAACGGCAATGCCCGTCCCACCAGGCTGCGTCTGGAGATACGCTGCGCGGACGGCACGCTCTACACCGAAAACATCAAGCTGCGCGACAGCTTCTCGGCGGATTGGAAGGTTTACGATCTGAACCGCACCTACACCGATGTGGAAAGCGTGGACATTTTCGTGACCGAGATCTGCCTGGGCGACAGCAATGCCTACAGCGTGTACATTTCCGACATGCAATTCTTTGCAAAATAACCTTCTGAAAAGGGCTGGGAAGGAACGGCTGCCGCATCCTTCCCAGCCTTTTTTCGATTCAGAAACCTGTCCCCGGCGTTATCCCTAAGGCGGCAGCGTTTCCGCTTCCATATCCTTCAGGATATCCCGGTTGAGGAAAACGAGAAACCCTCTGCATTTGCCGGACACACATGTGGTGGCAACCGGCTCGGCAAGCCCTGCGCTGATGAAGGGCAGCAGAGAAAGCGGCGCCGGACGTTGGACCGTGATCCAGGTACCAACGATGTCCTTTTATGAATATTGCGAACTGTTGGGTATAGAGCGTCCGGATATTCCCGAAGACCTGAAAATCACATCCCTTTTGTATAAGTCACAAATTGAACGAACACAGATCCTGCTGCAGCTGTCCAAGGTGCAATACCATTTCATGCGCTATCTGCAAGTAGGGGGATTCCCCGAACTGGCACTGGCAGATAACGATATCATGGCGCAGCAGATCATGCGTGAGGATGTTGTGGACAAAGTCCTGAAGCGCGACCTTCCGTCACTTTATAATATCCGGAATGCGACCGAATTAGAAAGAATTTTCCTGTATCTGTGCAGCGTTTCCTCCGAAATCGTATCCATTGATGCGATCACGAAGGAATTGAATGGTGTCTCACGGATTACAGTTGAAAACTATATTCAGTATCTGGAAAGCGCGAATTTGATCTATCAGAGCTGGCCGGTTGATATGGCCGGCAAAAAAGTGTTGAAGGCACGCCCCAAGATTTATATCGCGGATGCCGCGATCCGCAATGCCGTATTGATGGATGACGCATTGCTGTCCGACCCAGTGGAAATGGGAAAAATTGTAGAAACAGCCGAGCCGTATATATAAGCACATCGCTGCCTTCTACTATCAGATCGCGACCTCGGTCGGTTACTTCCGTGGGGGGAAGAAAAACAAGGAAATTGATGTTGTTATAGACTATCCGAATATCAAGAACATCCTGATCGAGGTCAAATACAGGGACAAGGCGCCCATTGCCGATGACGATGCGATCATTGAGCTGTGCGAAGAGGCTTCCGCCACGATCATCGTGACGAAAAGCGCTGATGATTACGGTGTTCATAATACAAAAAGCGGAAGGAATCTGCTGCGCATCCCGGCATATGCATTTCTGTACCTGCTTGGCAACGCAGAGAAACATGGCTATCGCGCAATCGAACAGTAATATTTTCGGAGAGTGTAATACTAACCTCATTTAGTATAAAACGATCAGAAAATTTGTTTTTGCTCAATACCCACAGATTCAATAAAATACCTTTACAATAAGAAGCAAAAAATGGCCCCTGTGCAAGCTCTTGCGCGGGGGTGATTTTTCAATTCAGTTTCTTATAATCCTCTTTGCTTTATTTATTGGGACGTTTTTTCACAGCCCCATTTCCCCAGCTGAAGGGATCAGGTGCTCTCTCTTTCCACAACGGTTCCGGAAAACAAGGTGGTTTTGGGGGCTTCCCGGTGCTTCAGGGCACTCATCATCAGTTCGATCGCACGGTCACATAAAACGGAAAGCTTATTATCCAGCGAAGTGATCTCCGGTGTGCAGGCCCTCGAAATATCACTGTTGTTATAGCCGGTGACCGCCACATCCTCCGGCACCCGTAACCCCCGGTGCATACAGAACCGAAGGGCTCCCGCGGCAAGAAGATCCTCGCTGGTAACGATACCGTCCACCGGCATCCGTTCAAACAGCTCCCCGAGCTCATTTTCAGCGGCAAGGATAGGGTCCTCATCCTCCCTCACCTTCACGCGGCAGCCCCCTCTGAGGGGAACGCCGGCCGCTTTATGAGCATCGTCAAAGCCCTGAAGCTTCTTAAGCCCGCTGTAGGACTCATGACTGTACAGATACACCAGTTTTCTGTTTCCTTCGGAAAGCAGCAGTTCCGTCATACTCTGCATACCCTGTCTGTCATCGCACAGCACCGAATACACTCCCGGCGCGTCCAGCACGCCGCCGATCAGAATGACCGGCACCTTCTGAGCCGCTGTGAGGATATAATCATTTTTATGCATATCCCGTTCAACAAAATGCGAGCCGATCAGGATAATACCGTCCACCCTTCGTGAAAGCACGGTGTGCATATATTTCCGCCGCGTCTCCCAACTGCGGCCGGAGCAGGAAAGGAAGCAATCATAGCCCTTTTCCCTCAGGCCCTTCTCAAGAAAAGAAACAGCGGAAGCCAGGTATGGGTCAGCCACGTCGGCACACATCAGCCCGATGGTGGACATACTGTTGAGGCCCAGTCCTCTGGCAAAGGCATTGGGCTGATAGCCGTTTTCATCCATCACAGCCTGCACCTTGCGCCTCGTTTCGGGACTCACTCCGGGAGCATTGTTGAGCACCCGGGAGATCGTAGCCGTAGACACTCCGGCCTTTTTTGCCACTTCGTAGATATTCATACATTTTTCCCCTGTTCATTTACGTAACTGCTTACGCTTATCTGTCCATATCATTATACCTTCTCGGAAATTCATTTTCAATCCTTATTTGTTGCTATGAAAGCAGGCATTCCTTACAGAAAAAGCGTTTTTCTTTTTCACTGAACATTTTCTGAAGAGCTTGACGTTCTGCCCTCATGAAGCTAAAATATTGTCAGTGCTTACGTAATATCTGAAGGAGGATCCCAAAATGAAACAGATCAATGAAGTTTACCGCCCTGCAGAGCATCCGATCCGTGCGGTGCAGTTCGGCGAAGGTAATTTTCTGCGTGGCTTTGCCGATTACATGCTTGATATCATGAACAGCCAGGGGCTGTTTAACGGCAGTATCGTGCTGATCAAGCCCATCCCCGCCGGTTCTCTGGAACGCTTTGACACGCAGGAGAACCTCTACACCGTCGCCCTGCGCGGCATGGTGGACGGGCAGCCGAAGCAGCTGGAACGCGTGGTCACCTCCGTGAGCGGCACGGTGGACTGCTACGCCGAATATGACCGCTATATCGCGCTTGCGGAAGTGGACTCCCTGCGCTTTGTGATCTCCAATACCACCGAAGCAGGCATCGTTTACAGCGATACCGACGAACCGGACATGTGCCCTCCCGTCTCCTTCCCCGCAAAGCTGACGCAGTTCCTCTATCACCGCGCTGAAACATTCGACTATGCCGCAGACAAGGGCCTCATCATGCTGCCGGTAGAATTGATCGATGATAACGGCCTGGTGCTGAAGGATTGTGTGTATCGCCTGGCACGCCGCTGGAATCTGGGAGACCGCTTCCTCGCCTGGCTGGATGAAGCCTGCGTGTTCACCTCCACCCTGGTGGATCGCATCATCACCGGTTATCCCCGGGGCGAGGATGAGCAGCTCTGGGAAAAATGGGGCTATCATGATGAATTGATCGTGACCGGCGAGCCCTTCGCCCTGTGGGTGATCGAAAGCCAAAGAGATATAAGCGGCGAACTGCCTTTTGAAAAAGCCGGGCTGCCTGTCATTTTCACCGATAATCAGAAGCCCTACAAGCAGCGCAAGGTGCGCATCCTGAACGGCGCTCATACCTCCTTCGTGCCCATGGCCTTCCAGTGCGGTCACGACATTGTGCTGCAGGCCATGAATGACGAGGTAGTGCTGAACGTCATGCAGAAGACCCTCTATGACGAGGTCATCCCCACCCTGGCGCTGCCCAAGGCGGATTTGATGTCCTTTGCCGAGGCTGTGAC
>JAZLIA010000005.1:0-20352 GCA_045617125.1 Clostridia bacterium
AATTCCTGCGGTAGGTACCGCCAAACATGTCGTTGTTGATATATACCGGCTTTTGCTCTCTGCGGGCTGCCGGTACATGAATGACAATGATTACATCACCGTCATGGGTAAACGTTTCGACATCATTTTCATTCAATAGATGACCTGAAATGTATCCCGAAACACCCGGGTGAGCAGCTCGCTGTCGATCTCCTGCTTTACGCCTATCTGCAGCATGCCCTTCGGCGTGAACTTATAGCCGTTGAATTCATCCGTGTGCATCGCAAGACCGGATGCCTCAAGATTGATATGATCCTTGAACGGGATGATCCGCACAAATCTGTCGCCGCAATAATAGCTTGGCAGCTTTGCCCACAGCTTTTCCTCGATGGGGAGAGGCGCGGCGGATAGAACACGATCCCGGATCCGGAGGAACAGAAACGTGATGCTGTCCGGGTATTTTTGCAAATAGGTTTCCACTTCTGCGTTCATTTTGTGCTTCTCCTCTTACGGATAACAGATGATGCCGGTCACGGACGGGCTTATACCGGCTGGAAGATCGCTTCATTCGCTGGAATAGAGGATATCCTGCGCCACGGGGGTGTAGAACAGCTTTTCCGCCCGGTCAAAGTCGCGGGTCTGTCCCAGGATCCACATCAGTTTGGCGACTGCCGCCTCTGTGGTCATGTCAAAGGCTTCCAACAGCCTTAGGGTGCTCTTGAGCCGGCCGCCCACCTGATATATCGCGATATCGCTGCCCTCGTTGGGCACCTGGGTGGTCATCACTATCAGCTTTCCCCTGCGGATGCCCTCAGACAGGATCTCATACAGGCCATCGTATTCCGGCAGACCGCCCACGCCGAAGCTTTCCACGATCAGGCCATCATAGTGCTCTGTCATGAAGCGCATCTGATCGCCGCGGATGCCGGGGATCAGCTTGATCAGCCCCACGTTTCCGCAAAGCGTGTCGTAAAACACGGGCTGGCCGTCTGTCTCACAGCGGATGTATTGAAGCAGGTGTCCGTCCTGGATCAGGGCCAGATCGGGATAGTTCACACTGGAAAAGGCGTGAAAGCTTTTGGTGCGGGTCTTGCGTGCCCGCGTGCCCAGGATCACTCTGCCGTTGAACACGATCTGCACTCCGCCGCAGCCGTGGCATGCGTAGAAGAATGCGTCTGTCAGGTTTTTCTTGGAATCCGTACTGTCAAACCAGATGGGTTTCTGCGCGCCCGTGAGCACGATCGGCTTGGGGCTGCCCTGGATCAGATAGCTGAGAGCTGCCGCGGTGTAGGCCATGGTGTCCGTGCCATGGCTGATCACAAAGCCGTCATACCGGTCATAGCTCTCCCGTATAACGCGGGCCACGCCAAGCCAGTGCTCGGGGCGCAGATTTGTGCTGTCCAGGTCGTAAAGGCGGCGGCAGTCCACCCGGCACAATTCGCCGATCCGGGGGATAAAGTCCAGCAGCTGCTGCGGGTTCAATTCCGGCGTCAGGCCGTCGGGGGTCATTTCACTGGCGATGGTGCCGCCGGTGCCGATCATCAGGATATGTTTCATTTTTTCTTCCGGTTTTCCTGTTTTCATGATATTTACCCTTGTTTGCTCTTTCCGGAGGTTTCCAAAGCGGGTCACTGCCGCACCAAGTATGCCTCCGCGGGGCAGATGACGTATTCATTATCTTCCGGTCTGTTTCCCGTGTCAAGCGTGGGAAGCATTCTTGTTTGGTTGATCGCCCCGGGGCATATTGAAAAACAGGGTCGCCTTTGATACAATAACAGGGGATGATCGCATATTCAATCAGAATAGTGATCTTCCGGAAAGACAAACACGGCTTGGAGGGCAACGATGAACAGTAAAAATAAACGCCGCCTATTGATCGCAATGATTTCCATATTCATCGTTTTGTTTTCTGCGTGCCTGTTTGTGCTGATCAGGAGTGCTGAACAGCGCTTTCTGGATTCTGCGCAGATCATTTCCTCTCAGATTGGCAATTTGATACAAAGCAACGACGAAGAGAAGAATGAGCTGCAGAGATCGCTGAAGGACGAATACATTTCCAGAGCAAAGGCGTTGGCCTTTATTCTGGAAAAGGAGCCCAAACTGCAGGCGGATCATAACGAGCTTTGCAAAGTGGCTTCTTTGCTGAATATTGATGAAGTCAACGTTTTCGGTAAAGACGGCCTGATCGCTTACAGCACGGTTCCGGACTATGTTGGTTTCAGCATTTACAGCGGCGGACAGATCTCCTTCTTTGAGCCCATGATGGCTGATCACAGTTTGGAGCTTTGTCAGGATCTGACGCCGAACACCAAAGAGGGCAAGCTGATCATGTATGCGGCAGTCTGGCGCAGCGATGATGACAGCCTGGTGGAGATCGGGATCACCCCGGAGCATCTTCTTGAGGCGCTGGAAAGAAACGATATTTCAAAGGTGCTGGATGATATGCCTTTGGAAGATGCTATGTATTTTATTTATGATGCCGATCAGGATAAAGTCGTTTCTTCCACGGAAGCATCGATCTTCGGTTTGTCAAACGAAGAATTGCCGATCGATTTTGCCGGTGCATCCAACATCATCAGCCGATTTGATATTGATGGAAACGAATATGTTTATACGCTGACGGATTCCGAGCAGTACCGGGTCGGAATGTGCGAATCCAAAGACAGTCTTTACCGTAACGTCAGAGTGAGCGCGTTCCTCCTGTCCCTTTTCCTGATCATCGGCCTTGGGGGGATCTTTATCCTGATCAATGTCATCTCAAAACGGGAAAAGCAGACGGAGCAGAAATATATGAGCGAGCTGCAGGATGCTGCAGGTCAGCTTTCCAGCTATAAGAGGGCCATCCTTTCCGACGCGCTGATCTCGCTTGAGATCAACTTAAACAAAAACGAGCTTACCTACGGCGTGTGGAAGGATGATGCGGGAAAAGAAGTTCCGCTGAAGGAAATAATCGGCCTGGATACGCCTTGCAGCTATGATGATTATATCCGGATCTGGAATGAACGTTTCGTCAAAAATTATGACGTCAGAGCCTTCTCCAACAAAACCGACAGAGAACACCTGCTTGATACCTTCCGCAGCGGACTTTCGGAAATCACATTTGACTACGAAGCCAGGACGATCTCCGGCAGAAGTACGTGGCTGCGCCGCAGCATCTGCATGACGCAGAATCAGTCCGGCGACGTGATCGCCTATACGAGTGTGAAGGATATCTCCGCTCTTGTGGCTCAGAACAAGCGTGAGGAAGCCTACATCCGGGCGCTTGCCACGGAGTATGACAGCATCACCGTGGTTGGCTTTGAAAAAAACAAAAGCGGCGATAAGGTGCTGATCCATAGCCGCATTTCCGAAGATATCTCCGCTCTGATCGATCGTGAGACGGAAAATGAAGAGCATTACAGCAAAAAGCTGGATCTTATGCTCCGCTTCATTCATCCGGAAGACCGGGAGCAGTTCCGGGCAAATACAAGAAGAGAAAGGATCTTTGAGTCCTTTGCGCAGAACCGGACCCACATCTTGGGCTTCCGCATTATAAAACTGGACGGGTCGGAGCTTTATTATCAAATGCGCTTTGTTCCGCTCAGGGATGGTGATGACGGAGAGCTGACAGGCATGATCGCCTGCCTGCGCAACATTGATGACGAGATAAGGAAGGAGTTTGGCATCCGGAAGGAGCTGGAGGATGCGAAGATCGCCGCAGAGGCGGCCAATCTGGCAAAGTCCACATTCCTCTTCAATATGTCTCACGATATCCGCACGCCCATGAACGCCATTATCGGTTTTACGGATATTGCGGAAAAGCACATCGACGATAAAGATCGTGTTCTGGAATCCCTTGGAAAAGTGAAGATCTCCAGCCGCCATCTGCTGTCCCTCATCAATGATGTTCTGGATATGTCCCGTGTAGAATCCGGAACCGTGAAGATCGAAGAAGAACCGGTCTGCCTTGATACGGGGGAAGATAATCTTTTCAGTATCCTGAACGGCAGTGCGGAAGCGAAGAACATTACGCTGACATCCGTGATCGCACCTTCCGTTGTGCATCACTGGTTCTATGCAGACCGGCTTCGCATGATGCGTGTTCTGACGAACATCATTTCCAACTCTGTCAAGTATACCAACCCAGGAGGAAAGATCGACCTGCTGGCAGAAGAACTGCCCTGTGAAAAGGATGGCTGCGCGCATTACCGCTTTACAGTTACCGATACGGGAATCGGCATGAGCGAGGAATTCCTTGCCCATGTGTTCGAGCCGTTTTCCAGAGCTGAAAGCGCCACGAAGAGCGGTGTGATCGGCACCGGCCTCGGCATGGCGATCACCAAGTCGCTGACTGAGCTGATGGGGGGCGCCATTGCCATCGAAAGCAGGCTGGGCGTCGGCACAACGGTGCGGCTGGACTTTGATTACCGGATCGCGGAGCCTGTTTCGAAAAAATCTGAAATTCCGGAAAACGCTCCTATGAATCTCAGGGGAAAAAAGATCCTGCTTGTTGAGGATAACGAACTTAACCGGGAGATCGCCACGGAGATTCTGGAAGAGGAGGGCATTATCATCGATACCGCTGAAGACGGAGACATTGCTGTTAAAAAGATGCGCAATGCTTCTGCGGGGCAGTATGATCTGATCCTCATGGATATTCAGATGCCGAGAATGAACGGTTACGACGCAACGGTGGCGATCAGGAAAATTTCAGATGAGCGTGTCGCGTCGATCCCGATCATTGCAATGACAGCAAATGCATTTGATGAGGATAAACAGAACGCGGTGAATGCCGGCATGAACGGCCATATTGCCAAGCCGCTCGATGTGCCGAAGCTGCTGGATACACTTTCAGGCATTTTTAAATGATCCTGCATGATCTCACTATAAAACACATGCTGTTTCGGAGGGATCCCATATGCTTGAAGTTCGCGTTTTGTCTCCCATGGCCAGCGTTTTTCCAGACCAGTGTCCCGAATTCGCTGTGCCCCGTTTTGAAGGGTTCCGAAATGAAACCGTCTCCTTTCAGCTTGCCTGGCGCAAACGGAAGGGGGATGCCTTGCCGAGCTGGGCTGCGATCAGGCTGGAGGTTTCTTCCGATGCCGCTGTTTCGCTGCGGATCCGTAAAGTGAAAACCGTGCCTGTTCGCTTTTCGGCGTTTGAGAATGCGGATAATAACTATCTGCGCGGCGGGAAGCCGGGCCTTTACCCGGATCCGTTGACCGAAATTCCGGAGCATGGGCTGCGGATGGCTCCCGGAACGGTCAGCGGTGAATTGTGGAATCATGTATGGTGCGACTTTGAACCCGGCGTGGATTTTTGCCCGGGGCACTATGACATTGTTTTTTCATTTACTGATGATGATACGGGGGAGGTGTACGCGAGGCAGAATATCCGGCTGGATATTTTGGACGCGGAGCTGCCGCCCCAGAAACTTCAGCACACAAAATGGCTGCATACCGACTGCCTTTCCGCTTATTATCATGTTCCTGTGTTTTCAGAAGAATACTGGCGCATTACGGAAAACTATATCCGCTGTGCTGTCCGCCGCGGTATCAATATGATCCTGACGCCTATTCATACTCCGCCGCTGGATACGAGGATTGGGGCCTGCCGCCCTTGTGTGCAGCTTGTCGAGATCAGATATGATGGGGAGAAGTATTCATTCGGCTTTGAAAAGCTTCACCGATGGGTGGAAATGTGCCGTCGGTGCGGCGTTGAATACTATGAAATGGCGCATCTTTTTACGCAGTGGGGCGCAGCCGCAGCTCCCCAGATCCGCGCTGTCACACAGGAGGGCGAAAAACAGATCTTTGGCTGGGACACTCCCGCGGATGGAGAAAAGTATACCTCATTCCTCCATGCCTATCTTCCGGCGCTGTATGACGAACTGGTAAAAATGGGCATCGCTGAGAAATGCATTTTCCATATTTCAGATGAGCCGTCTCCGGAGCACCTGGACCGGTATATGCTAAACAGGATGCTTGTTAAGACCTGCATTCCCGAAGCCCGGTGCTATGACGCGCTGAGCAACATTGCTTTCTGGGAAGCGGGAGCGGTGGAGCATCCCGTGCCTGCCATCGACCATATCCAGCCCTTCCTTCAGGCCGGGATCCAGGAGCTGTGGACTTATTACTGCTGCATGCAATGCGAGGATGTGCCCAATGTGTTCATCACCATGCCGGGAGCGAGGATCCGGGTGCTTGGGCTTTTGCTTTACCGTTTCAACATTGCTGGTTTCCTTCAGTGGGGCTTCAACTTTTATTATTCCAGATATTCCGATTATCTGATCGATCCCTGGATCGATACGGACTGTGACGGCTTTATTCCCGCGGGAGACGCCTATCAGGTCTATCCCGGAAAAGACGGGGAACCGGTGGAATCCATCCGGCTGATGCTGATCCAGGAAGCAATGCAGGATCTTCGCGCTCTGCAGCTGCTGGAAAGCAAAATCGGAAGGGAGAAAACGGTCGCACTGATGGAACGGGAGCTGGGCCCGCTTTCATTTACTGAGTATCCAAAGGATGAAAACAGCTTGACCGCATTCCGTCATAGGGTCAACACTGAAATTCTGAAATATACATGATCCATAAACGGAACAAATGATGAGGGACTGTGCGGCAGCCCCCTTATCATTTTCGGCTTTTTATGTTTTGGTGGACAGATGGGTCTTTTCTAATATATAATAAAAAAGCTGTGTGTTCACGTCCGTTCCGGGCGGACAGCGGCAAAGCGGAGGCTGGAATGTAGGTTTTTTGAGCAGAGAAAAGGATCTTTCGGTGCGGAAAACGCGCCGGGAATGTATATAGAGGATGAGGAGCAGAAATCATGTCTGAATTGAAGAATGCGGTGGAACGCCGCCGCACCTTTGCCATTATATCTCACCCCGATGCCGGTAAGACCACGATGACCGAAAAGCTGCTGCTTTACGGCGGAGCCATCCGGCAGGCCGGCAGTGTGAAGGCACGCCGTGCGGAACGCCACGCCACCTCCGACTGGATGGAGATCGAAAAGCAGCGCGGCATTTCCGTTACCAGCAGCGCCATGCAGTTTGAATTTGACGGATATCATATCAACATTCTGGATACCCCGGGCCATCAGGATTTCAGCGAGGATACCTACCGTGTGCTGGTGGCGGCGGACAGCGCCGTCATGATGATCGACGCGGCCAAGGGCGTGGAGGAGCAGACGGTGAAGCTGTTCAAGGTGTGCCGTATGCGGGGCATTCCCATCTTCACTTTTGTGAACAAAATGGACCGTGCCGCCAAGGACCCCTTTGAGCTGATGGAGGAGATCGAGAGGGTGCTGGGTATCCGCGCCTGCCCTGTCAGCTGGCCTATCGGGGTGGATGGTGATTTTCAGGGAGTTTATTTCCGGGATGAAAAGCATGTGGAGCTTTATTCCGGCGGCGATCATGGCCGCAACAAGGTACAGAAGACCGTGATAAATCTGGATGATCCCGCCCTGGAGGGCGCGCTGGATCAGCACTACCGCGACCGGCTGCGGGATGAGATCGAACTATTGGATGAAGCCGGCGATCAGTTTGATCTGAACGCGGTGCGCCGGGGCGAACTGACTCCCATGTTTTTCGGCTCTGCCATCACCAACTTTGGCGTGGAGCCCTTCCTGAACCGTTTCCTGCGCTACACCCTGCCCCCTCTGCCCCGGGAGAGCGACACGGGCATGGTGGGACCGGATGACGAGCGCTTCAGCGGCTTCATTTTCAAGATCCAGGCCAACATGAACCCTGCGCATCGGGATCGTCTGGCCTTTCTGCGCGTGGTGAGCGGCGTGTTTGACAAGGGCATGACCGTGTGGCATTCCGGCACCAATAAGGAGATTCAGGTGAAGCAGCCCCAGCAGTTCATGGCGGATGAGCGCGAAGGGGTGGAGCAGGCCTTCCCCGGCGACATTATCGGCCTGTTTGATCCCGGCATCTACCGTTTGGGCGACACGCTGTGTGTGGGACGGAAGCTGCGGTTTGAAAAAATACCGGTGTTTGCCCCGGAACGCTTTGCGCGAGTGCGTCCGCTGGACAGTATGAAGCGCAAGCAGTTTGTGAAGGGTATCACTCAGTTGGCTGAGGAAGGCGCGATACAGACCTTCCGCCGCGATGAGACCGGCATGGAGGAATTTATCGTGGGCGTGGTGGGCGAATTGCAGTTTGACGTGCTCACTTATCGGCTCAAGAGCGAATATGGGGTGGATCTGGTGATGGACAGGCTGGATTACCGTTTCGTAAGGTGGATCACCTCTTGCCCCGTGCAGGATTATGCCGATCTTCAGCTTACCTCCACCTCCGGCCGCGGCTATGACAGCCGTGAAAACCGGGTGCTGTTTTTTGAAAATGAATGGTCCATCCGTCTGGCCGGCGAAAAGAACAAGGGGCTTGAGCTGACGGATATTGCCCCTAAGGAAGCGGATAAACAGAAATGAAGCGTGTGATCACCTCCACCGGCGGCCTGATCGGGCGGGTGAACGGGCGGGATTATACCCTGCTGCGCGATGCCCTGCCGCGCATTGAGGCGGACGGCGTGGAATTTATGCTGTATGAAAGCTGGTACGGAGAGATCGGCCGGCTTACCGACTGCCTCACGTCCATTCCGGTGAAATACACCGGACTGCACGTGGAAAAGAGCCTGGGCGAAAAGCTCACCGCCGGGCAGTTTGATGAAGCGGAGCGGCTTTTTAACGTAAACTGCACCCTCGCGCGGGATCTGGGCGCCGGGCATCTGGTGCTTCACCTGTGGAACGGCCTTTCCAGCGACAGTGCGATCGAAAACAATTTTTGCGGCTACGCACACTTAAAGCGCATGGCCGATGAGGCCGGGCTGGAGCTGACGGTGGAAAATGTGGTGTGCAACCGGCAGGATCCTCTCACGCACATGCGGGAGCTGCTGCGACGTTACCCGGACATCCGATTTACCTATGATACCAAAATGGCTCATTTCCATCGCCAGGAGGAGGCGTTTTACGCGCCTGAATGCCGGGAGATCTGGAATCGTGTGAGCCGTTTGCACGTAAACGACCATCGCGGTGCGAAGGGAGATTTTTCCTCCCTTCGCACGCTGCAGCTGGGGGATGGAGAAGTGGACCTGGAACGCTTTTTCGATCATCTGCGTTCTGTTCGCTTTGATGGCGACATGGTGTGTGAAGCGGTAGCCTGGGATGAACAGGGCGGAATCCATCCGGAAACCATGAACCGGTCGATGCGGTTCATACGGGAACGGCTGAACTGGTGATCTTCCTGTGTTTTTTGCAGGCTTGTGCCCAAGATGTGCCTGATGTATTCTTGCCTTATGTTCCGGTAAGCGTTATAATGATTTCATCCCATGCAGGGGGGAATGAATATGAAGAATGATTATGTGTTTATGACCGATTCGGACAGCGATCTGCCTTACGAACTGGCGGATGAATGGGGCATTCCCGTTGTAAAAATGCCCTATGTGCTGGATGGGGCGGAATACTTGGACGAAAATGGCCGGGAGGGCGTGGAAAAGCAGCGGCTGCTGTTTCAGCGTATGCGCGAGGGCTCTGCTCCCAGCACCAGCCAGCTGCCTACCGAGGCATATCTGGAATATTTTGAACCCATTTTGAAGGAAAGGGATCTGCTTTTCATTTCCTTCTCTTCCAAAATGAGCAGCACGCTCAATAACGTGAGAGAAGCCAGGGAACAGCTTCTTCAGAAATATCCTGGCCGTAAATTCAGGATTGTGGATACGATGAGCATTTCCGCTCCGATGACGCTGCTGCTTTGCCGGGCTCATGAATTGTATGAGCAGGGAGCTTCCATGGATGAGGTGGCCGAATGGGTGGAAAAGAACCGTTTCCGTGCCCATGGCTGGTTTACGGTGGATGATCTGGTATATCTCAGGCGCGGCGGGCGCATCACGCCAACCAGTGCGGTGTTTGGAACGCTGCTGGATATCAAGCCCATTCTCTGCGAGGGACTCAGCGGAAAGATCGATGCGGCTGAAAAGGTGCAGGGCAGGCGCAAGGCCCTGCGGGTGCTGGTGGACAAGGTTGAAAAGTATATCGAGCATCCGGAGGATCAGGAGCTGATCGTGGTCCATGCCGACTGTATCGGTGAAGCCGAACGCCTGGCTGCGATGGTGAAGGAGAGGATCCCGGCGATCAGATCGGTCCGGATCAGGATGGTCGGCCCGGTGATCGGGGCTCATTGCGGACCGGGCACCCTGGCCTGCTGCTTTATGGGAAAAGAACGGGATATATGAAAACAGACGAAATGTAACAAGCCTGTAAACGGGAAAAAGATCCCATGCCCGGTATAGGATGTTTCGGTCGGATAAACGATCAGCGGAATACCCCAAAGACGGAGGAATTGGATAATGAGTGTTGTAAAACGTGTGGTGTTGATTGCTTTGGTGTCGGTTTTGCTGTCTGCTGCTTTTGCGTGCGCGGAAACGGTTGAAGCGCAGGAGCCTTTCCTGCCCGGGCTCATCACAAAAAACATGGAGCATTACAGAAAAGAGGAACTGACGAATCTGGACCGTCTGGAATATCAGATCGCGGCGTATGTTGCAGATACCGATGAACTGCCGGATGTGGATATCTATCAGTTTTCTGACAGCCATACTTTTGAAGAATATGCCAAGTTGGAATCCGGCATCTATGGGGCCCCGTATTATGTGATGGACATGACCAACGGTAAAGCCGCAAGCTATGTTTCCGCAGAGCTCTTTGATGATATTTGGTATCTGGTCAGGAACACGATCACGGAGCGGGATGACATGCTTTACGAGGTATGCACGTATTTTAAAACCCGGCAGATCACACTGCCCGGTTCCTCCCGCACGGTGTTTCTTCCTGCCAGCTTCACAGAAGCGAAAGCTGAACAGGCGGATGAGGGGACCGTTTACCTGGGCCTGAACGAGTTTTCAGACAATGTAAATGATCCGTATCGGATCGAAACCTTCAATTATGATCATATGCGGTCCAGGCAGCTGGTTGAAAAACTGATAACGGGGCACGGACTGGAAGCTGAAGAAGTTACGCTTTGCGGATTTAATTACTTTGTACTCTATGGCAATGTCGGAGAAGAAAACGGTT
Organism: Clostridia bacterium; assembly: GCA_045617125.1. Classification (GTDB taxonomy): domain Bacteria; phylum Bacillota; class Clostridia; order Christensenellales; family Aristaeellaceae; genus ZC3RG03. Next base: position 11,029 of record JAZLIA010000005.1, read on the forward strand.
ACACAAAAACGTACATTTTCAATGGAGATAAAGGCGCTGTCGGGATCAGTTTCCTGTACAGAACTGAACCGAATGGCTTTGATCTGGCTGTGATGAATACCGCCAGATAATATTAAACTCATTTAGTATAAGATGAAGCAAAATAATAGGCCTGATCATACGGATCAGGCTTTTTATTTTGCTTTGACCCCTGTGTCTTTTCAGGGTGTAACGGTATTTCTGAATGCGACCGCGGGTCATGGGATATTCAGCCCCGGTATCAGCAGCCCAGACAGCACGCCCAGCACGGCGGAGCCCAAAATGATCACAATGGGGTGCAGCTTTTTGAAGGAAGCAGTGACGGCCAGGGCAAAGATCACGAGAGAAACGAGAAATGTCGGGGTGATCAGCACGGAAAGCGTGATCTGCTGCGGGAAAAACACGGTTTGGCCGATCGAGAGCAGCGCTGCCGCGATCAAGCCCACCACAGCGGGCTTCAAGCCCTTCATCATTCCGGAGATGACCGTGCTTTTGCGGAAGCGGTCATATACTCTGGCAACAATGAGGATCACGATGAAGGAAGGAAGCACTACGCCCAATGTGCATATTACGGAGCCGGGGATGCCGGTGGTCACCTTTCCCACATAGGTGGCGATGTTGATCGCAAAGGGACCGGGAGTGCTTTCTGATATGGCGATAAAGTTGACAAGCTCTTCCTGGGCGAGCCAGCCGTGGTTTACCACTTCCTCTCTGATCATCGGGATCATCGCGTAGCCGCCGCCGAAGGTGAACAGCCCGATTTTGAAAAAGGTAAAAAACAGATCAAGCAGCAGCATGTTTGTTTTCCCTCCTGTTCTTTTCGATCAGGGCGGCGGTGAGCCCCACCGCGGCGCACAGGATCAGGGTGAGAATGGTGCTTATTTTCAGCACGGCGGTCAGGATGAGGGCGCCCGCAGCCAGAAGGCAGGGAAGCGTTTGCCGGGGCAGTTTCTTCACCAGCCCCCAAAGGGCTTTGAAGATCATGGCCAGCACGCCTGCGCGGATGCCGAAAAAGGCAAACTGAACATAACGGTTATCCTTCACCGCTTCCAGAATGGAGGAAAGCAGCGATATCACCAGGAAAGAAGGCAGCACCACGCCCAGCGTGGCACTGGCGGCGCCTAAGAAACCTGCGGTGCGAAAGCCAATGAAGGTGGCGCTGTTGATCGCAATGGGGCCGGGCGTGGATTCTGCAATGGCCAGGATTTCCGTGAGGTCATCGTCGGTGATCCAGTGGTTCTTTTCCCCGGCTTCCCGCTGGATGAGCGGGATCATCGCGTAACCGCCGCCAAAGGTGAAAAGGCCGATCTTGAAAAAGCTGCTGAACAGCCGAAGGCATTCGCTGCCTTTGAAATGTTTCGTATTTTTTTCTGTCATTTTCTGCATCTTAGTTCCGGTTCATTCTGCCGGATCCATAAAGGGGGCCGCAAAAGTATTTTGCGGCCCCTTGTAGTTGATCAGTAGGTTTCGTGCAGTTCGATATTCTTGTATCTTCTCAGGCCCGTGCCGGCAGGGATCAGCTTGCCGATGATCACGTTTTCCTTCAGGCCCAGCAGCGGATCGGACTTGCCCTTGATGGCAGCTTCGGTGAGCACGCGGGTGGTTTCCTGGAAGGAAGCGGCAGAGAGGAAGGAATCGGTGGCCAAAGCGGCCTTGGTGATACCCAGCAGGATGCGTTTGGCGTCTGCGGGACGGCCATCGGCCATCAGTGCCTTCTCGTTGGCTTCTTCAAACTGCATGATGTCGACCAGACTGCCGGGGAGCAGGTCTGTGTCGCCGCCATCCTCGATGCGCACCTTGCGCAGCATCTGACGGATGATCACTTCGATGTGCTTATCGGCGATACGCACGCCCTGGCTGTAATACACGGCCAGAACTTCCTTCAGCAGATACTCCTGCACGGCCTTCACGCCCATGATGCGCAGCAGCTCGTGGGGGTTGACACTGCCTTCGATCAGCTCGTCACCGGTGTTCACATGGCTGCCGTCCTGAACCTTCAGGCGGGCGCCGTAGTGGATCTGGTATACCTTCTTTTCGTTGGAATCGTCATCACTGGTGATGATGATCTCACGCTTTTTCTTGTTTTCGCTCAGGGTCACCTTGCCGCTGATCTCGGCCAGCACGGCTTCGTGCTTGGGACGGCGGGCTTCAAACAGCTCTTCTACGCGGGGAAGACCCTGGGTGATATCCTCAACGTTGGCAACGCCGCCGCTGTGGAAGTTACGCATGGTAAGCTGTGTTCCGGGTTCGCCGATAGCCTGTGCGGCGATGATGCCGACGGCTTCGCCGATATCCACGTTGCCGCCGTGAGCCAGGTTCATACCATAGCAGCGGGAGCATACGCCATGGGTGGAGCGGCAGGTGAGCACGCTGCGCACCTGCATCTTGCGGATGCCGGCGGCTTTGATCTTATCGGCTTTGTCATTGGTGATCAATTCGTTCACGCGCACGAGCAGCTCGCCGGTGACGGGATGGAACACATCCTCCGCACTGTAGCGGCCGCGCACACGGTCGTCGATCTGCTCTACTTCACCGATGGGTTCCACGGTGATGCCGCGCACCTTTTCGTTGCGGTTTTCGAAGCAGTCGGTCTCCCGCACGATGCAGGCGTGGGAAACATCCACCAGACGGCGGGTAAGATATCCCGAGTCGGCAGTACGCAGAGCGGTATCGGCCAGGGATTTACGCGAGCCGTGGGAGCTCATGAAGAACTCCAGCACGTCCAGACCGTCACGGAAGTTTGCGCGGATAGGCAGCTCAATGGTTTTTCCGGAAGGAGAAGCCATCAGGCCGCGCATACCGGCCAGCTGAGCTACCTGAGCGGCGCTTCCGCGGGCTCCGGACCCCGTCATCATGCTGATGGGGTTGGTGGGAGGCAGCACTTCCATCACGCGGGCTTTGAGCCTGTTGGTGGTTTCGTTCCACAGTTTGATCACCATTTCGTAGCGCTGATCGTCAGTCATAAGACCTCTGCGGTAGCGCTGCGTGATCTTGGCTACCTGAGCATCGGTCTCAGCCAGCCATTCCTGCTTTTCCGCGGGGACGATGATATCGCTCACGGAAACGGTGATGGCGCCGCGGGTAGAATAGCTGTAGCCCAAGTGCTTGATGTTGTCCAGCACCTCGGCGGTGATGTTGGCGCCGTGGCGGTGGAAGCACTTATCGACGATTTTGCCCAGCGTGCTCTTCACGACCTTCTCATCGATCTCCAGACGGAACATATCGTCCATGCATTCACGCTTCTGGAATCCCAGGTCCTGAGGCACCACTTCATTGAAGATAAGGCGGCCCAGGGTGGTGTCGATGAGGCGGCGTTCAGTCACACCTTCAAATGTGCGCTCCACGCGCACCTTGATGGGGCTCTGCAGAGTGATCTGCAGGTCCTGATAGGCCAGAATGGCCTCGCTCATATCACTGAATACGCGGCCGGCGCCCTTGGCGTCCTCGCGCACGATGGTGAGGTAGTGGCAGCCGATAACCATGTCCTGAGTGGGGCTGATAACGGGCTTGCCGTCCTGAGGCTTCATGATGTTGTTGGCACACAGCATCAGATACCGGGCCTCGGCCTGCGCTTCCACAGAAAGGGGAACATGCACAGCCATCTGGTCGCCGTCAAAGTCGGCGTTGTAGGCGGTGCAGGCCAGGGGATGCAGCTTGATGGCTTTGCCTTCCACCAGCACGGGCTCAAAGGCCTGAATGCCCAGGCGGTGCAGCGTGGGGGCACGGTTGAGCAGCACGGGGTGCTCCTTGATCACGTGCTCCAGAATATCCCACACCTCGGGACGGGCCTTTTCCACCATGCGCTTGGCGGATTTTACGTTGTGCACCATCTTGAGGGCCACAAGCCGCTCCATTACGAAGGGCTTGAACAGCTCCAGCGCCATTTCCTTGGGAAGGCCGCACTGATACAATTTCAGTTCGGGGCCGACCACGATAACGCTTCGTCCGGAGTAGGCGACACGCTTGCCCAGCAGGTTCTGACGGAAACGTCCCTGTTTGCCGCGCAGCAGATCGGAAAGGGATTTGAGGGCCCGGTTGCCGGGGCCGGTCACGGCACGGCCCCTGCGGCCGTTATCGATGAGGGCGTCCCCCGCTTCCTGCAGCATACGCTTTTCGTTGCGCACGATGATGTCGGGGGTGCCCAGCTCCAGCATACGCTTCAGGCGGTTGTTGCGGTTGATCACGCGGCGGTACAGATCGTTCAGATCGCTGGTGGCGAAACGGCCGCCGTCCAACTGAACCATGGGGCGCAGGTCCGGAGGAATGACGGGGATCACGTCCATGATCATCCATTCGGGCTTGTTATGAGAAAGACGGAAGGCTTCCACCACTTCCAGACGCTTGATCGCGTGGGTGCGCTTCTGGCCTTCGGTGTCCTTGTCGCGTTCCTTTTCGATCAGGGCGGCGATCTCCTTTTTGAGGCTCACGCTCAGCTCCTCCAGGTCCAGCCGGAGCAGCATTTCCTTTACGGCTTCTGCGCCCATGCCGGCGCGGAAGCTGCCGCGTTCTTCCGCGGAAAGCGCCATGATCTTGCGGTAGGCGTTTTCGGTGAGCAGGTCATTCACGCTCACCTTGGTGTTTTCGGTGTTGCCGGCGTCCAATACGATATAGGCTGCGAAATACAGCACCTTTTCCAGGGCGCGGGGGCTTACGTCAAGCAGCATGCCCATGCGGGAGGGGATGCCCTTGAAATACCAGATGTGGCTCACAGGGGCGGCCAGCTCGATGTGGCCCATGCGTTCACGGCGCACCTTGGCCCGGGTGATCTCCACGCCGCAGCGGTCGCACACGGTGGTTTTTCCGGGCAGCTTCATGCGCTTGTATTTGCCGCAGTTGCACTCCCAGTCCTTGGTGGGCCCGAAGATCCTTTCGCAGAAAAGACCGTCGCGCTCGGGCTTCAGGGTGCGGTAGTTGATGGTTTCCGGTTTGGTCACTTCGCCGTGGCTCCATGCCCGGATCATTTCCGGAGAAGCCATGCCGATCTGTATGGAATCCAGGTTGGTCAGTTCAAACATTGATTGCACCTCTCTTGTGAACGTTGGTACGGCCTGAGGCGTTCCCTCCCGGCTTCACATGCAGGGAAGGAAACGCCGCTTAGCCTGTCCCGATTACAGGTCATCATCGTCAAGGGCAATATCATCCTTGTCGAAATCGCCGAAGTCGTCATCCAGGCTGATGTCATCTTCCGGTATCTCCATATCGTCGATGTCACCGATATCCTCATCCGGGAGAAGCTCTTCTGCTTCTTCGCTTTCTCCTCCGGGCAGTTCACCCAGACGCTCAGTGGGAACGGAAGGCTCGGTCTCATCCTCGTCATCCAGTTCCTTGATCTCGATCTCGTTCTTATTTTCATCCAGCACCCGGATATCCAGTGCCAGGGCCTGCAGTTCCTTGATAAGCACCTTGAAGCTTTCGGGAACGCCGGGGGCGGGGATATTCTGGCCTTTGATAATGGATTCGTAGGTTTTCACGCGGCCCACCACATCGTCGGATTTGACGGTGAGGATTTCCTGCAGCGTGTTTGCGGCGCCGTAGGCTTCCAACGCCCACACCTCCATTTCTCCGAAGCGCTGGCCGCCGAACTGGGCCTTGCCGCCCAGAGGCTGCTGCGTCACCAGAGAGTAGGGGCCGGTGGAGCGGGCATGCATCTTGTCGTCCACCAGATGGTGCAGCTTCAGGAAGTACATGATGCCCACGGTGACTGGGTTCTCAAACAGGTCGCCGGTGCGGCCGTCGCGCAGCTGGATTTTGCCGTTCTCCTGCAGGCAGGCCTTTTTGCCTTCCTCGGTTTCACCGGCCATGCGCAGGCACTCGCGGATGTCTTCCTGGCTGGCTCCATCAAACACGGGCGTTGCGATATGCCAGCCCAGGGTGCGGGCGGCGATGCCCAAATGCACTTCCAGCACCTGACCGATGTTCATACGGGAGGGCACGCCCAGGGGGTTCAATACGATATCCAGCGGGGTGCCGTCGGGCAGGAAGGGCATATCCTCTTCGCGCATGATGCGGGACACAACGCCCTTGTTGCCGTGGCGTCCGCTCATCTTGTCGCCCACGCTGATCTTTCTCTTCTGCGCGATGTAAACGCGCACCATCATGTTCACGCCGGGCGAAAGCTCGTCTTTATTTTCGCGGGTGAAGATCTTCACGTCCACGATGATGCCGCCTTCGCCGTGAGGCACCTTCAGGGAAGTGTCGCGCACTTCGCGGGCCTTCTCGCCGAAGATGGCGCGAAGCAGACGCTCTTCCGCGGTCAGCTCAGTCTCGCCCTTGGGGGTCACCTTGCCGACCAGGATATCACCGCTGCGAACCTCTGCGCCGATGCGGATGATGCCCATTTCATCCAGGTCCTTCACCGCATCCTCGCCAACGTTGGGAATGTCCCTCGTGATCTCCTCGGGCCCCAGCTTGGTCTCGCGTGCTTCGGTTTCGAATTCTTCAATATGAATGGAGGTGTATTTATCTTCTTTTACCAGACGTTCGCTGATGAGGACGGCGTCTTCATAGTTGTAGCCTTCCCAGGTCATGAAGCCGATGAGCATGTTGCGGCCCAGGCCGATCTCACCGTTTTCAGTGGAGGGGCCGTCAGCCAGCAGGTCGCCCACTTCCACACGCTGGCCCCGGTTCACGCGGGGACGCTGATTGATGCAGGTGCCCTGGTTGCTGCGGGCAAACTTGGTAAGGCGGTACAGATGCTTTTCGCCCAGGTCATCCTTGATGATCAGCTGGTCGGCATCCACGGTATCTACCACGCCGGCGTGCTTGGAAAGCAGCACCACGCCGCTGTCATGAGCAGCACGGTATTCCATTCCGGTGCCCACAATGGGAGCCTCGGGCACCAGCAGAGGCACAGCCTGGCGCTGCATGTTGGAACCCATCAGCGCGCGGTTGGCGTCATCGTTTTCCAGGAAGGGGATCATGGCGGTGGCTACGGAGACCATCTGCTTGGGGCTCACGTCGATGAAATCCACCTCGTTTGCGGGAATGGATATGATCTCATCGCGCCAGCGCACCTTGATGTTGTCGTGAACGAACATCTTGTTCTCGTCCACGGGCTCCTTGGCCATGCCGATCTTGTATTTATCTTCTTCATCGGCAGTCATGTAGATGATCTCGTCGGTCACCTGCTTCTTTTCGCGGTCCACTTTGCGGTAGGGAGCCTCGATGAAGCCGTATTCGTTGATGCGGGCGTAGGTGGCCAGAGAACCGATCAAACCGATGTTGGGTCCTTCAGGCGTTTCAATGGGGCAGATGCGGCTGTAGTGGCTGTAGTGCACGTCGCGCACTTCCATGCTCGCACGGTCGCGGTTGAGGCCGCCGGGGCCCAGAGCACTCAGACGGCGCTTATGGGTCAGCTCAGCTAGGGGGTTGGGCTGGTCCATGAACTGGCTAAGCTGGCTGCTGCCGAAAAATTCCTTGATCGCGGCGCTCACGGGGCGGATGTTGATCAGGTCGCCGGGCTTGACGTCGTTGCTGTCCTGCACGGCCATGCGCTCGCGCACCACGCGTTCCAGACGGCTCATGCCGATGCGCACCTGGTTCTGCAGCAATTCGCCCACACTGCGCAGGCGGCGGTTGCCCAGATGGTCGATATCATCCAGCGTGCCGATTCCGTAGGGCAGGCCCAGCAGATAGCTTACGGAGGCAACGATATCGTCGATAATGATGTGCTTGGGCATCAGCTGATGCACGTTTTCGCTCACTACGCGGAACAGGTCTTCCTCGGGCACTCCTTCGATCACCCTGAGCAGGGTGGGAAGGTGCACCATTTCCAACAGTCCGGCCTCTTTGGGGTCAAAGGGCAGGTAGGCGGAGGCGTCCACGAAGTTGTTGCCCACCACCTTGTGAGGTTCGTCATCATTGCCCATAATGAACATGGTGTTGACACCGGCGTTCTGGATGGCTTTTGCGGTGTCCTCACTGATCACCTGGTCCTTTGCCGCCATCACCTCACCGGTTTTCGGGTCCAGAATATCTTCTGCTGCGACCTTTCCGGCGATACGGGCGGCGATGCCCAACTTTTTGTTGTATTTATAGCGGCCCACGCGCATTAAATCGTAGCGCTTGGGGTCGAAGAACAGGCTGCGCAGCAGGCTGATGGCGCCGTCCTCCGTGGGAGGCTCGCCGGGCTTTTGCCGTTTGTAGATCTCAAGCAGAGCACTGGACGTGTTCTTGGTGCTGTCGGCGTGTTCGATGGTGGCCATCAGGCGCTCATCCTCGCCCAGGAGCTCTGTGATCTGCAGGTCGGTCCCGTAGCCCAGAGCACGCAGCAGCACGGTCACAGGAAGCTTGCGGGCACGGTCGATACGCACCCAGAGGCCGTCGTTCGCATCGGTCTCATATTCCAGCCACGCGCCGCGGTTGGGGATCACCTGACTGCTGAACAGCTGTTTCCCGCTCTTGTCGATCACCATGTCGTAGTAGGCGCCGGGAGAACGTACCAGCTGGCTTACGATCACGCGCTCCGCACCGTTGATGATGAAGGTGCCATGCTCGGTCATGAGCGGGAACTCGCCCATGAACACTTCGCTTTCCTTGATCTCGCCGGTCTCACGGTTCTTCAGGCGAACGAACACCTTGAGCGGAGCGGAATAGGTAAGGTCTCTTTCCCGGCAGCGTTCCACGGTGTTCTTGGGTTTGTCATCCAGTGTGTAGTCAACGAATTCCAGCACCAGATTCTCGCTGTAATCCGTGATGGGGCTGACGTCGGCCAGAACCTCTTTCAGATCTTCTTTCAGAAATTTGATATAGCTGTTTTTCTGAACCTCGATCAGGTTCGGCATTTCCAGCACCTCATTGATGCGGGAGAAGCTCATCCTCTTGCGCAGCTTCCCCATTTGAACCTCATGCACCATAAAGCTCTATCACCCCTTTATTGATGCCAATATCGTCTAAGCCGCGATCCCGGCGAGCGAAAAACCGGATCAGGAGAAAAACCCCTCCTGTAGTGTGTTCAAGCCTGTTTCACCGGCACATATTGTGCCTCCGTTTTCCCGCTCTCATCTTACCCCGGGCCCTTTTATTCCGGGCCTTCCGGGCAATTCCGGAACCGTTTTCCGAACCGCATAAAACCGCATCTTACCGATATTGATGCAATGATAAAGTATAACAAAGTAAGCGTGATCTGTCAATACCTTTATGACAAGGTTTTTTCTATATATATGGAAGCTGAAGTGAAAAGTTAACTTCCAGTCCTCGTGCGCGCGACTGGCACTAAGTCTTACAGGAAGTTCCAGTGGAAATAAGTCTTACAGAAAAGTACAATCCATCATGGGCGATGACACCGGATGGAGGAAAAAGAAATGT
>JAZLIA010000006.1:0-6555 GCA_045617125.1 Clostridia bacterium
CAGCCATCCCATCGCCGATCACCAGCACATACTTCATCTTATATCTCCTTTCAGCCCTTCACTCCGCCAAGCTTTGCACCTTTGCAGCCTTTGGCACCGCCAAAGCTGATTCCTTTCAGGATATCCGATGCGAAGGCATAATTGTTATTGTTCTTATCCTCATGCGCACGTACCGCGTATTCTACCATTTTGTCGATCAGCTGTTTGTAGCTCAGCCCGGTTTCAGTCCACAGATAGAATGCCAGAGAGCCTGGAATGGTGTTGATCTCCGTGATATAAAACTGATCCGAAAACCGGTCCAGCATGTAGTCGATACGCACAACTCCCTTACAGTCCATCGAACGGAAAATATCCTCTGAAAGGGTACGGATCTTTGCGGTCAGTTCCTCCCCGATAGGAGCCGGGATGATCCGCTTCAGGCTGGCCATTCCCTTGGTGGAACTGCTTCCTGCCAGGTATTTTTCACTGAAATCCAGAAAATCCGATCCGGTATTGGGCATCTCGATCACAGATGAATGCACATCATCGTCATAACCCAGAACAGAGCAATTCACCTCAATGGGTTTGTCCAGTCCCTTCTCCACCAGTACACGCCGGTCATAGGAAAAAGCCAGTTCCAATGCATCCGCCAGCTTTGCATCATGATCTGCTCTGCTTACTCCGATAGAAGAGCCCAGACAAGCCGGCTTCACAAACACGGGATAACCGAGGTTTTCCCTGATGTTCCGGATCACCTTGTCCCGATCCTTCTCATAATCGCTGCGTATGGCGGTCACAGAAGGCAAAACGGGATAACCCATTCCGTGGAAAAAGCATTTCATGGTGATCTTGTCCATACCCACAGCAGACGCTGTGATCCCCGTACTGGTATAGGGAATGTTGGCCAACTCCAACAGCCCCTGAATAGAGCCGTCTTCTCCGTTCATGCCATGAAAAACCAATACAGCGCAGTCAATACGCGCAGCCACTTCCTCGGTAAGGCCGCGAAACAGGCCCTTTCCCTGACTGTAATGAAGCAGAGCTCCGGAACCCGGAGTCATATCCAGCCGCACTTTTTTGATATCGCTTCTGAAGGGATCAAAGGGTGTATAGGTTTTGATATCCCGGAGGACATCTCCGGTGAACCAATCCCCTTTTTGAGAAATATACACCGGGATCACATTATATTTTTCCTTGTCCGCTTCATTCATCAGCTGCACAGCGCTGATCACAGACACTTCATGCTCACAGCTGCGGCTGCCAAAGAAAACGCCGAGATTTATTACACTCATATTCATTCCCCCCATTCCGGTCTGTTATTATGGTTCATCAGTTTTCAGAATAATGATCAGGCAGGTCATTTTCATACATGATCACATCGCCCGGACGCATGATACGGTTCAGCTCAACTGTGGCTTCGTCCAAAGAGGTAAACACGAAAATGTGTTTCTCATCGGTTCCGCTGTCCTTCAGTCCCCTCCTGATCGGCTCGGTATGTTTTTTGCCGATCAGGAACACAAGGTCCGCATTGCCTGTGATTGCTTTGCCGAATTCATAGTTGAATTTTTCTTCATCCTTTCCCAGTTCCACCATGCCGGGAGTGACCACGATCCTTCTTCCGCTGAAAGACCCCAGTATCTCCATCGCATTTGCGGAGGAACGGGGATTGGCATTGAACGCATCATCGATCACCGTAACTCCGCCGGGAGTACGCATCAGCTGCAGACGGTGTTCCACAGGCCTTACAGCGTTGATGCCCATCCGGATCTGAGCCCTTGTCAATCCCAGATACTTAGCCACCGCAGCTGCGACCACAATATTCCTTATATTGTGCTTCCCAAGCATCATGCTTACGCATTCGATCGGCTCCATTCCCTTAAGGCACAGGGTAAAGCTGCTGCCCTCTCTTGAAACACTCACATTTTCAGCCCAGGCATCGCTTCCGGGTGTTCCCACAAGCAATTTGGGTTTCTCTGTTTTTTCATACAGCTCACGAACGATGCCTCCGTCATCGGAAAAGACCGCGAGGCCAAACTCGGGAAGAGCCTCTATCAGCTCATATTTGGTTTTTTTCACCCGATCGATGCTTCCAAACGTATCCAGGTGCTGCGGTCCAACAGAAGTCAATATCCCGATACGCGGAGTTACAAGCCTGCTCAGTTCCTTGATCTCGCCTACATGCCGCGCTCCCATCTCTCCGATAAACACCTGGTGACCCGGTTCCAGACGCTCCCTTACCACCCGGGTCACTCCCATTGGAGTGTTGAAGCTGGAAGGAGTATAGAGCACATTGTATTTCTGGCTGAGCAGCGTTGCCAATACGAATTTGGTCGAGGTTTTTCCATAGCTTCCGGTGATTCCGATGCGGATCAGATCCGGATCCCTGAGCAATTTCTTTCGGGCATCTTCAAAATACATACGGAAAATCAGCTTTTCCACGGGAAGTGCGATCAATGCCGCAAGAGAAAGCACCACCGGTAGAAACACGATCAAAGCGCCATAACAGCCCAGTACAAGATTTTCGAATAACAGCATCAGAATAAGCTGCACTAAAAACAACACAGCTGCCAAAATACCGATAAGTCTCTTCACCCTTGCCGTAAACCGCAGAGGCTTTTTTTCCTTTTCCGATCTTCTTTTTTTCTCAAGCAAAAATGCACAAGCAAGGGCAGGAACACATACGCTGATCGTTCTCAGTGCGGTGCCTGAAGCGGTATCCTCTGCTGGAAACACGATTTGCGACAGTAAAAAGGATACAGTGAACACCCCTGCCCCGATCATCAGGAACGGAAAAACCACCTTGTTTTTCTGACGAAGCAGCGTTTTGAAATAGCCCCTGAACTGATAGCTTTCCAATTGGAAATAGTGAATCAGCCTGAAAGACATAAACAATGCCGCAGCGGATAATATCAGCATACCGGGCACATAATACCAAAAGGAACTCATGAGCTTTCCTCACTTCAGAAAGTTTTTGACAATCGCAGTAAAACGCGGCCACTGCCTGAGATAGGCAAAATGATCGTCTCCCTCAAACACCACCAGTCCCGCGTCCGGAATCTCCTTTTCCATTACTTTTCCCATCCACAACGGGGTCGCGGTATCCTGATCTCCAAAAACCAGTAATGTGGATGCTTTGATGCGGCTGAGATATTCCCTCAGATCCTCATTCACAATAGCTGAAAAGGTTTTCCGCATTCCGGGAGAAAGAGCATTATAATCCTCGCTGCCATACTGCCTGCGGTATCTGTCCTGCAGCTTTTCCGACACGTTTCCGAGCCCTGGCAGTTTTTCAATCAGCAAAGCCAGCTTTTTCTTTTTCTGATATGCTTTTGAGCGCTTTTTCTGTTCCAAAGTCGGTTCTGCCTTCAATCCGGCACATCCTGTGAGCACCATCCGGTTCACCCGTTCCGGATAATGCGATGCGATCCAGATCGCGACCCTTCCGCCAAAGGAGTGTGCGATCACATCGCATCGATCGATCTTTTCTTTCTGAAGAAGAGCCAGGATCGCATCGGCAAACCTGCTTACATTCCATGTGTCCTGCGGTTCTGAAGAACTGCCGTGTGCCGGAAAATCCGGTACGATCACAAAGCGATCCTTTTCCAGGCTTGTGTAGATCGGTTCAAAATGGGTAATCGAACAGCCCCAGCCATGCAGCATGATCACCGGAGTATGTGAACTGAGCCTGCTGCCAAAGCATTCATAATGCAGTTTCACACCCATAAAATCAAGTTCCATATTGATCCCTCCGGAGTTCATATCACTCCGCTTTTCCTTTTCCGGTGAACCAGATATACCGGCATTTCTGTCGGGAATCCGGACAGGCAAACCGGAATTGCTTCGGCACATCGGCAATTCGTTCCAGCACGCACCCCAGTTCCTCACAGGTCTTTCTGGAAGGGATGTTATCCGGATCCGCCGTGATCACCAGGCTTTCCATGTTCAGCCTGGATGCAAAGCCTTCCAGCAGCCTGCAGGCCTTCAAAGCATAATGCCTTCCTCGGTATTTTTCTTCCACCCTGTACCCGATATGGCCCAGATAATACAAAGCAGGACTTTCACCCAAACGCAGGCTGATATATCCCGCATATTCCTTCTTCCCGCTGGGATAAATATAAAAGGTATATCCGCCCGTGATCCCGCACTCATCATCTTCAACATCGCGGGGAGATAATACCAGGTCGATCTCTCCATCAGAAAAGAACGGCTTTTTCCTGAACAGATTCAGCAGCACTTCCGGTACCCTCTCTGCACATCAAAATGCCTATACAGTTTATCACAAGCTGACACCGGTGGCAAGCTAAAGAGCATCTCTTTTCATAGGTTGAGATGGTGGCTGAGATGGTGAGATGGTTGCGATCCATATTCAAAACCGGAAAACGGGGTTTAGGCCGGTCATTCCGTCCACGGTTCATGCTGCTCGCTGTCATTTTCAGCGGTCCTGTCTTCTGCTTCCATTCCAAGCGCGTCAAACACAGGCAGCGCGGCAAACGGTGCAAACTGAGCAGCACGGGAAATACGGTCCATACGGGGATGATCGGGCAATATGGGAGGTTCCGCAAGCAGAATATCGCGGTACTCAAAATCCTTATCCAGTTTCGCCAACAGCGCTTCCGATCGTTCATCCGTTCTGTTTTCCGGAAACTGCATTTTCATCATGCCCTGTGCCCTCCGATCTGCTTCATGCGTTCCCGTCCGGTCGCACCCTCTTCAAAGTTAACGCCCTTCAAAATTGCATGATCGCCAAAGCGCCTGCGAATGGAAAGCACTGCCTGCTGACGTTTTCGTTCTTTCTGAAGGGCTTCTTCTTTTTCCGCCCTTTCCTTTTCAACCATTTCACAGTCGGTAAACAGATCCGTCTGCTGCACAGAGGGAAGCATTTCCTCTGTCGCATCCTTCAGATGGTTTGCCACTACATACATCCGGCGAACCGGAAAACGAGCATCCACAATACGGTCATACAATTCTAAAACAGCGCGCAGCATCATTTCTCCCGAAGAAGAATAAAAGGCCAGGTTCGCACTACCGTGAGCTGTACGGGGCACCTTTCTGCCATAGCGGTCCACTTCGGTATTCTTTGTACTTTTTGCGGTCTTTTCTTCCGGCATGAGGCCGGACGGATCATATCCCACGGTAAGAACGATCTGATCGGTCACCTTCTCCTTTTCCACCAGAGCCAAAGCAAGCTGATCCGTCATTTCCTGCACGATCACTCTTCCTTTTTCAAAGGTGTACGGGCAGGAAAGCACCTGACCGTTACTGAGAGAGCTGCTTTCCGGTTTATATGCGCGGATATCCCGGATAGTACAATCCTCCTTACCGAAAGCATGATCGATCAGTAATTCAGCATTCACCCCAAATAGTTTATAAAGCAGCCCGGCATTCCAGCGGTTCCGTTTATCCCCCAGAGCGCACCTTGCCACGTCTCCCATCGTGTACATTCCGTTGGCTGCCAGCTTTTCGGCATATCCTTTACCGATACGCCAAAAATCGGTAATAGGGCGATGAGACCACAGCGTGCAGCGGTAGGTCAGCTCATCCAGTTCCGCAATGCGCACCCCGTTTTCATCAGGCTGCATTCTTTTGGCTGTGATATCCATCGCGATCTTGCTCAGATACAAATTCGTTCCGATACCGGCCGTCGCCGTGATCCCGGTTTCATTCAGAACACACCGGATCATCCTTTCCACCAGCTGCTTTGCTGTCAGAGCATACATCTCGGGATAGCCTGTGATATCCATGAACACCTCATCCACAGAATAGACATGAATATCCTCTGGCGAAACGAAGCGGGAATAAATATCAACAACTTTATGAGAGTAATCGATATAAAGAGCCATTCTTGGCGGTGCGATCACAAAATCCAGTTTGAGAGACAGGTCCCGTTCCAGCTCGTCCGCCAAGCTGCTGCTGCCGTTAAATTTCTGTCCCGGTGCTTTCTGTAGGCGGGAAGCATTCATAAGGCGTACCTGTTCATTCACTTCAAACAGGCGGGCCCGTCCGGAGATACCGAGCTTCTTCAATGAAGGTGTAACCGCAAGGCAGATGGTTTTTTCAGTCCTGCTTTCATCCGCCACCACAAGATGGGTATTCAGCGGATCCAGTCCGCGTTCCCTGCATTCTACAGATGCATAAAAGGATTTGAGGTCAATGGCTGCATAGATCCTGCCTGCCCCCGTTTTCCTTTGAACAGTCATGTACCGCCTCCTTCTGCCGCTCTGGATTTATTATATCAGAATACCCATATTCATTTCAACAGCAGCCGCCGCTCTGTCAAATATTCCAATTCATCTCATACCGTCTGATACATTTGTAAATTGTAAATTTCAGTTTTCCATCCATTCATCCGATTGACTTTTGGTTTTCCGGGTGATATTCTTTTCTCGGTTGAAAAATAATTCTGATAAGTATGGAGGTAAATACAATGAAAAAAATCCTGGCTGTGATCCTTTCCGTTATTATGCTTGTTTCCCTGCAGCCGGCACTGGCCGAAGGCCTGTTTGAAACGGCTCCTGCTTACACTCTTACTGATGAAGAACTGACCGCGATCGGCCTGCCCGGAAGTTATGTCGATCT
>JAZLIA010000007.1:0-8797 GCA_045617125.1 Clostridia bacterium
TCCCATCACCGGCTGGGCACCGCTCATGAAGCCGGAGCTGGGGAGCTGCGCGATCTCCCGGATGGAGTTGATGATGGACATGGCACCCACATACAGCGTGGAAGCGGTACCGCCCCAGGCCTTCAGCGTGATGTTGATCACCGCCTGTGTGATGCTGTTGGTCACTTTAAAAGTAAAGCCCGTCACGCCCAGGCTTACGATGCTCTTTGCCGCCTGCGGGTCAAAGGCAAGTCTTTTTAGCCGCAGGATGGGCTTTTTCCCGCAAAGGAACAGAAGTGCCCACAGAGCACCGGCGATCTGGGAGATCACCGTGGCGATGGCGGCTCCCTGCACGCCCATGCCCAGAGCAAAAATAAAGATGGGATCCAGGATGATGTTCATCACCGCGCCGATGATCACGGTGAGCATGCCGATCCTGGGGAAGCCCTGGGCATTGATGAAAGGATTCATGCCCAGATTGATCATAACGGGGATCGTGCCCAGCACGTAAATGCGGAAATAGGAGAGGGCGTAGGGAAGCGTTTCCTCATCGCCGCCCAGAAGTTCGATGGCCCACGGAGCGATGGCGTACAGAAGCACGGTAAGTGTGAGGCCGATGGCAAGGAGCATGGTAAAGGAGGTGCCCAGGATGCGCTCCGCCTTTTCGTCATCGCCCTCGCCTCTTGCTATGGAGGAAAGAGGCGCGCCGCCGCTGCCGCAGAGGTTTGCAAATGCCGTGATCATGGTGATCAGCGGGAATACCACGCCCACGCCGGTCAGCGCTGCCGTGCCCACGTTCTCCATGTGGCCGATGAACATGCGGTCCACCAGGTTATAAAGCACGTGCACCAGTTCCGCCGCCATGATAGGGAGTCCCAGCCTTACGATATGGGAAGAGACCTTCCCTTTTGAAAAATCACCAACTGCTTTTGCCATATCTGTCACTTCGCTTTCTTAAGTTTTTTGAAGAGAAAACCAAAAAGCCCAGGGAACAGTCTATCAGCCTTGCCGGAAAACTGCAAGAAGAATCACAATATCAAAAATGGTTGACAAAGCGAGCACAGTGTTGTATTATCACATCGTCATGTTAACACTATACCATACTAAAGCGCTCGAGCTTCATGACGCGGACCGTACGGTTCGGGAAGGAAATGATATGAAAAAAGTATTATCGATGATTCTTGCTGTGACTATGATCCTTAGCTTTGCTGCCTGCGGCTCCAACGCTGCGCAGACGACAGAGACACAGCCCGCCGGGACAGAGGCACAGGCTGCGGGAAAAGAAGTGGTTTTTAATTTCCCGGTCAATTACGAAGAGACCAACTGGGATCCGGCTTATTGGACGGCTCCGGACGACACCGGTCTGGGAACCATGATCTACGAGAACCTTTTCCGTTTTAATCTGGACGGTTCGGTATCACCGCAGTTGGCAACGTCTTATGAGATCTCCGAAGATAAACTGACCTATACCATTAAACTTCGCAATGATGTGAAGTGGCAGAAAGGATACGGTCCCTTTACTTCTGCTGACGTAAAATTTACGATCGACCGTCAGACCGATCCGGCACTGGCCTCAATTAACGGGGCGAACTTCAACATTGAAAATATCGAATCTGTGGAATGTCCGGACGATTTTACTGTCGTAATCAAACTGAAAGCCATTGATGTTGATTTTCTTACAAGACTTTCCATGTTTTATTCCCTTATCGTATGCAAGGCATACAATGACAAAGAAGGAATGGCGGCACTGAATGCCGCGCCGGTAGGAACCGGTGCTTTTCAGTTTGACAAGGGAACTCTTGCCGTAAAGACCGAGGCCGTAGCCAACAAAGACTGGTGGGGCGACCGCGAAGGCGGAAACATTGACAGGGTGATCTGTTCGTACATCGCTGATGAAAATACCGGTTTTACTGCTTTTGAGAACGGTGAGCTGGATGTGATCACTTCCTCCAATCTGGATAAGACAAGAGAGCTGGTTGCAAAAGGCTTTGTGGATCAGCAGTCACCGAAGCTCAGCCTTCTGTACATTGGTATGAATATGCAGATGGCCCCGTTCGATAATGAAAAAGTCAGGGAAGCTCTGTTTTACGCGGTTGATCCGCAGTACTATATCGACAACCTTTTCTACGGAACGGAAACGATTCCGGAGTCGTATATTCCCGAAGGAAGCAAATATGCCGCAAAGGGATGCTTCAGGCCCTCCTATGATCCGGAAAAGGCCAAAGCACTTCTGGCGGAAGCAGGATACCCGGACGGTGTGGATATTGAACTCTGGGGTGGTAATGACGCTCACGGTCAGGCTCCGGTCATCATTGCAGCCGATATGCTGCAGAAGGGTGGATTCAACGTAAGCATTCAGCTTGTGGACTTCGGCATCTATATCGATAAGGTTCGAAAAGGAGAGGTAATGACATGGTGCTTCTACAACACCACCTCCAATATTGCCGACGATACGATCTCCAGGTATAAGAGCGAGTTTTATCCCGGAAACAACTGGTCAGGGGTCTGCGATGCGGAATATGACAGTTACGTGGATGCCGGCTTCAGTTCCAAAACAGATGAAGAAAAGGCACAGAATTTTGCAGCAGCCCAGCAGAGGCTGATGGATCTGAAGGCCATTTATCCGGTAACAACATGCTCTACACATATGCTTTGCCAGCCGGGGCTTCAGGGTTATAAAATCTACGGAGACCTTGCCTTCCGTGCAACAACGATCATCAAGTAATTTCTTTTTCGGCATCGGTCCCGAAAGGGACCGGTGCCTGTATCTGACTTATGATTGCTTATATTTTAAAACGAATCTTATCGGCCATACCAACATTGCTGGGAGTCTTCCTGGCTGTGTTTTTTGTTATCCGGCTGATCCCGGGAGATCCTGCGGAAGTTATGCTGGGGGCCAATGCCACACAGGAGCAGATCGATATTTACAGCGAAGCGCATGGCCTTAACCGCTCTACGGGAGAGCAGCTGGTGATCGCACTGAAAGGTTTCGCCACAGGTGATCTGGGGACATCGGTCAGTTATTCCAGGCCTGTCGGTGAGCTGATAGCGGAAGCTCTTCCCAACACGATAGAACTCGCGATTATCGGCGTGTTATTCAGTTCTGTCATTGCGGTAACGCTGGGAGTGATCGCCGCCGCCAATCGCGGAAAGTGGCCGGATATCCTCATCAATATGCTGAGCACCATTGGTATGTCTCTGCCCACATTCTATATCGGACTTTGGGTGCTGACCATATTTGCTTCCAAACTGGGGATCATTCCGGTACTCAGCAATTCGGCGGATGTTCCTCATTACAAAACGCTCATCGGTCCTGTCATCACCATGGTGCTGGGGCTTCAGCTGGTCAGAACGACGCGCTCGTCGATGCTGGAGATCCTGGAGGAGGATTTCATCAGAACAGCCAGAGCGAAAGGTGTTTCCCGAAAAAACATCCTGTTCGTTCACGCATTGAAAAACGCCATGATCCCCATCATAACGATGATAGGCTACAATCTGGCATCCGCCATGGCAGGCGCCATCGTACTGGAAACGGTGTTTGTAAGAAACGGTGTTGGGAAACTGCTGATCGATGCGATCACGATCCGTGATTACCCGATGATCCAGGGAACGACATTTGTCATTGCCGCACTGATGATCGCGGCCAACATTATCACTGACGTAGTTGTGGCATTTACGGATCCCAGGATCCGCGTTACCGGAGATAGCTTATGACGGACGGAATTGAAAAAAAAGAAATACTGATGAAGGCAGAAGGACTGAATAAGAGATTCAGTCTGAACACCGGCAGAGGTTTTCGAAAGCTTACATTTGCTGCAGTAAAGGAACTGGATCTGGAAATATATAAAGGGGAGGTCCTGGGACTGGTAGGAGAATCCGGCTGCGGAAAAAGTACGTTGGGATCCATGCTTCTGGGACTTCAGAAGCCGGATTCAGGCAGCATCGTGTTTGACGGCACAGATATCACAAAAGCCGGTTTTTCCCGGATGAAGGAGGTCAGAAAGGAAATTCAGACCGTATTTCAGGATCCTTATGATTCTCTTGATCCGCGTTTTACACTGAGGCAGATCATGGAGGAACCACTCCTGATCCAGGGAGAGAAAACACAGAAGGAAAGGAAGGAGATCATCGAAGATCTGTTGGGAAAAGTCGATATCCCTGCCGAATATCTGGAACGGTATCCCCATCAGCTTTCCGGCGGACAGAGGCAGCGCTTATGTATCGCCAGAGCGCTGACGCTGTCACCGAAACTTCTGATCCTGGATGAGGCGGTCTCTGCGCTGGATGTTTCCGTTCAGGCGCAGGTCATCAATCTGCTTCTGGACCTTAAGGAGCAGCTGGAACTGACCTATCTGTTTATTTCTCACGATCTGTCTATTGTCAGGTTCATGTCGGATCGTATTGCAGTGATGTATTTCGGACGGATCGTGGAGATCGCGGAAAAGAAGGAACTGTCGCGCAACATGAAACATCCTTATACAGAAGTGCTGTTCTCTGCGATGCCTGAACCGGAGCCGGATTTCTATGCCGAAAAAAAAGAATTGCCGGCAGGAGTACCGAGCTTTCTCGATCCGCCGGGCGGATGCGCGTTCCATGACAGGTGCCCCTATGCAACGGAACTTTGCAGGAACACGGTGCCGGAACTTACAAAAGTTGCCGACAATCACTACGTCGCATGCCATCTGGTGAACAACAAAAAAAGATAACAATGAAAGCAATTTTAAAAAACAAACAAATCATGATCGGCGGTGCCATCCTTCTGGTGATCGTGCTGCTGGTACTGCTGGCACCGGTGCTGACCTGCGGGGACTACAGCAGCGTGGATCTTAGGAATAAACAGCTTGCACCGTGTGCTGCTCATATTTTCGGTACGGATGCCTTCGGTCGGGATGTTTGGACCAGAGTCCTCTATGGCGGACGGATCTCCTTATCCGTTGCCGTCTGCGCAACGCTTCTGGCTGCGGTCTGCGGAACGCTGATCGGCTGTGTGTCTGCCTATTTCGGAAAGACTGTGGATTTCATCATTGGAAGAGTGATGGACGTGTTTATGTCTTTTCCGATGCTGCTCAGTTCCCTGATCATCGGGATCATCCTGAAAGCGTCGATCCAGACCATGTTTCTTTCTATAGGCGTTCCATGTATCCCCATGTTCTATCGGATGGCAAGATCCAACACCCTTTCCCTGAGAGAAAGAGGGTATGTGAAAGCTTCCGTATCCATGGGAGCCGGACACATGCACATTATCGCAAAGCATATCATTCCGAACGTGCTCCCGCACATCCTCGTGGTTTTTTCTTCGGCAATGGGCGGCTGTGTACTGGCAGAGTCCTCTCTTGGCTTCCTCGGTTTCGGAATCCCCCAGCCAACGCCTTCCTGGGGATTGATCGTAAATGAAGGGAAAAGCTTTATGTTTCAGTATCCCTGGACCACCGGCTTTGCCGGGCTGTTTATTGCACTGACTGTCCTGGGATTTAATCTTCTCGGTGACGGGATCCGGGATCATCTGGACCCGAAGATCCGAAACTCGCGGCGGTAAAGGGGGAATACATGTATGCAGGAAGAAAAATTGCTGGAGATCAGAAATCTGCATGTAAGTTTTCCCGTCGGCGGAAAAATGATCCATGCGGTCAACGGAGTCAATATCGAACTGAAGACGGGAGAAGCTCTTGGCATCATCGGAGAATCCGGCTGCGGAAAAAGCGTTACGTTTTCCAGTGTGATGAAACTGGTAGCGTCCCCGCCGGCTGTCATTGACGGAGAGATCATGCTTTCCGGCAGAGACATCATGCCGCTTTCTGAAAAAGAAATGGAAAAAATCAGGGGAAAGGAAGTATCCATGATCTTCCAGGAACCCATGAGAAGCCTGAATCCGGTCGAAAAGATCGGGGTACAGATCGCGGAAAGCCTGCGGCTTCACGAGGGCCTCACCATGAAAGAGGCGCTTGACAGGGCCGTGGAACTGTTAAAACTGGTGGAAATGCCGGACGCGGAGCAGAGGATCAACTGTTATCCTCATCAGCTTTCCGGCGGGCTCAGACAAAGGACCATGATAGCGATTGCCCTGGCCTGCTCGCCGAAACTTCTGATCGCCGACGAGCCCACAACGGCACTGGATGTGACGATCCAGTATCAGATCATCAAGCTGATAAAAAAAATCAGGGAAGAAACGAATATGGGGATCATATTTATCTCACACGATATGGGTGTCGTCGCTTCTCTGGTCGACAGGATCGCCGTATTTTACGCCGGAGAGATCGTAGAGCAGGGAAATACGAGAGATATCTTCAAAAATCCGCTGCATCCCTATACCTCCGGTCTGATCAAATGCATTCCGCGGTTGGATACAGAAAGCAGAAGATTGTATACCATTCCCGGCTCTACCCCAAACCTGGAGACAGTTCCGACGGGATGCTGCCTGGCACCCAGATGCGCTTATGCGACAGAACTCTGCCGGCAGAAGAAACCTGAACAGAAAGAGTTTCCCGGAAACAGATTTTGTGCCTGCCATTACGCAGGGAGTTTAACATAATAGGAGGTTGACATGAAAAAAACAAAATACCCGGCTTTATTCAGCCCGCTGAAATTTGGTTCACTGGTTTCCAAAAACAGGATCATGGCGGCACCGATGGGAGCAAGATGTTCGAGTGACGGCATGATGAGGCCTACGGCATTTAAATTCTTCTCTGATATCGCCAGAGGCGGTGTCGGGATCGTTTGTCTCGGCGAAGCTCTGGTAGACAATGAGACCGGCAATAATCACGGTGCTGTTCACAGAATGGATACGCCGGCCTGCGTCCCGGAGATGCGCGAATGCACACGCGGCATTCATAACTACGGTGCGCTGGCTTCCATTGAGCTCATTCATCCCGGCAGAAGAGCAGACCCGAAATATACGCCGGGCGGCAAAGTTTACGGACCTACAGGAGGAATGGCACATTACGGGGATTCGGAACACTATGCCACTGAACTTGATCAGGAAATGATCGACAGGATCGTGAATAAGTTTGGCGATGCTTCCGAAATGGCCATGACCGGCGGATGTGATATGGTCACGATCC
This sequence comes from Clostridia bacterium, assembly GCA_045617125.1. Lineage (GTDB taxonomy): Bacteria > Bacillota > Clostridia > Christensenellales > Aristaeellaceae > ZC3RG03. The sequence continues at coordinate 7,038 of JAZLIA010000007.1, forward strand.
AGGGCGGACATGGCTGGCTGCTGAACCAGTTCCTTTCTCCGAATACAAACAAACGCACGGACAAATACGGCGGATGCATTGAGAACAGAGCAAGATTCCTCGTGGAGATCGCGCAGAACGTCCGGAAAAAATGCGGCCCGGATTTTGGCATCGAATTCCGCCTTTCAGGGTCGGATTTCATGGAAAATGGTACAACGACGGAAGATGTGGTAGAAGTTGCCAGACTGCTGGAGCCCTATATTGATATGATTACGGTATCTGCAGGCACTTTTGACGACAAGAGAGCCAGCCAGAGAATGTTCCCCTCCATGTTCCGCGAGCGCGGCTGCAACCGTATTCCTGCAATCGAGATCAAAAAGGCAGTATCCATTCCCGTTATCAGTGTGGGCGGCTACGGTGATCTGGATCAGATGGAGGAACTGGTGGCCAGCGGACAGGTCGACGGTATCGGAATGGCCAGAGAGCTCCTGGCAGACCCCATGTTTGCGGAAAAGGCAAGAACAGGGCAGGAGGATGACATCATGCTCTGTACACGCTGCAATGAGTGTATGAGCATGGGGTTTGTTCCCTATGTGAAGTATCCGCTGGGAGAAGCCTTCTGTGCGGTGAACCCGAACTATAAGATGACGTTCAACACCTTCCCGGAGGAAAAGAGGACAGGAGATCACAGGGTCCTTGTGGTCGGCGCAGGCCCTGCGGGTATGGAGGCGGCTCTTGGTGCCGCAGCGTGCGGACACAGCGTCACCCTGGCAGAAAAGACGGACTGCTTTGGCGGTATGCTTCGTGCGGCGTGGACCCCGGAATTTAAAAAGGACATCCGGCGGTTTGTTGAGGTCCTGGAGAGAAGGATACGCAGAATGCCGAATATCGAGGTATTGCTGAATACAGAGGTGACACCGGAATTCATAGAAGCAGGCGGGTACGACGACGTGATCATCGCCATCGGTGCGAAGCCGGTAAGCCCCGACATTCCGGGAATCGACAGCCCGAAGGTCGTGATGTCAGACAGCATTCACAAACAGCCGCTGGGGCAGGATCTTGTATTTATCGGTGGAGGCATGGTGGGATGCGAAGAAGGTGTTTTCGAAGCAAAATATGAAGGCAGAAACGTTACCATCGTGGAACAGACAGAAAAATACGGTAAAGGTGCACCGTTCATCCATTATCTGGCTATGACCATGGAAATGGAAAAGCTCCCCAATCTGGAGATGATGCTGGAAACCACCGTAACGGAGATCACGGAAAAGGGCGTGAAAGTGAGAAGCGCAGACGGTACGGAGAAAGAGATCCCCGCAGACAATGTGATCATCGGTGTGGGAATGGAAGCTCTGACAGAGCAGGCATGGGCACTTTATAATGCTTCCGAAAATGCAAGGATCGTCGGAGATGCGAAAAAACCTGCCCGCATGAATGAGGCCGTTGCTGACGGTTACTACGCGGGATTCAGCATTCAGAGACTGGACTGATGAGGTAATAAGGCACCTGGGACACCCCCGGACAATGTTTACATAAATATACTTACATTTTCAGAAAAAGTATGGTATATTATGCTATGTACGGGGGTTTTTTATGTTCGAGGTTGGACAGTACATCGTAAAAGCGAATACCGGTGTGTGCAAAGTGGTGGATATCACCATGTACAGCCGTTCTGAGGAAGAAGAGGAAAGGGAGTGCTATCTCTTAAGTCCTTACAGTAATGAGAATGCGCGTCTTTTCGTTCCCGTGGAGAGCGACAAGAGCAACATGCGTCCCATTATGAC
>JAZLIA010000008.1:0-6405 GCA_045617125.1 Clostridia bacterium
TGTCCGATCTGCGCGCGACTTCCCGGGCGCTCATCTGAGAGCGGATCCGTTCCATCGCCTGCCGGCAGGTAAGTCCGTTCCTGTTCCGCAAGCGCCTCACCTGTTCCTTCTGAGGAATATAGGCGCACCACACCTCATTGCAGAGCTTTTCAAGCCCGCATTCAAAAAGCAGAGGCACTTCGAGCACCGCTATGCCGTCACAGGCATGAAGGCGGCGGCATATTTCATTAATGATCATGGGATGAAGGATCCCGTTCAGTCTGTCAAGCGCGGAAGGATCGCTGAACACGATTTCAGATAAAGCCGCCCTGTTAAGCTCCTCCCCCGAAAACACCCTGTCGCCAAAGGCTTCCCGGAGCCTGGGCAACGCAGGCCCCGAAGCCGCGGTAAGCTCATGTGAGATCTCATCCGCATCCACCACATACGCCCCGGCACTGCGCAGAGCTCTGGAAAGATTACTTTTTCCGCAGGCAATGCCGCCGGTAAGGCCGATCACATAGCTGCTCATTTTGTTTCCGCCCAGCTTTCTCCGATATTGACCTCGGCAACCAAGGGCACCTTCAGGGAGACCACCTTTTCCATGCATTCCTTCAGCATTGCCGCCACCTTTTCCGCTTCCTCAATGGGAGCTTCCAGGATCAGCTCATCATGCACCTGAAGGATCAGTTTTGCTTCAAAATGCTCTTCTTCGAGCCGTTTTTCCACTTCCACCATGGCCAACTTGATTATATCCGCCGCGGTACCCTGCACCGGTGCGTTCATTGCGACACGTTCGCCAAAGGCACGGGTGTTGCCGTTCGGGCTTTTCAGCTCCGGCAGCGTACGCCTGCGTCCCATGAGGGTGACAGCTGTGCCCGTTTCATAGCCGTTTTTCACTGCTTCATCCATATAGGAATGTACACCTGGATAACGTTCGAAATAGCGGGCGATAAAATCAGCCGCTTCCTTCCGGGAAATGCCGATATTCCGGGCGAGGCCAAATTCACTGATACCGTAGACCAGACCGAAATTGACCGCTTTGGAAGCGGAGCGCATCTCCTTTGTCACTTCCTCCGTTTTCACCCCATACACTTCCGCCGCGGTGGCAGTGTGAATATCCTGACCCCGGATAAAGGCGTCGCACATGTTTTTATCTCCGCTCAGGTGGGCAAGCACGCGCAGCTCGATCTGGCTGTAATCGGCATCCACCAGCACCCTGCCCTCCGGCGCCACGAAAGCCCGGCGGATCAGCCGGCCCGATTCCGTGCGCACCGGAATATTCTGCAAATTGGGTTCACTGGAAGAAATGCGGCCGGTGACCGTGCCGGTCTGATCAAAAAAGGAATGGATGCGGCCCTCCCGGTCCATTTTCCGCATCAGAGCATCCGTATAATTGCCGTTCAGTTTAGCCACCTGACGGTAGCGAAGAATGAGCGGAATGCAGGGGTGCTCATCCTGAAGCTTTTCCAGCGTATCCACATCGGTAGAGTAGCCCAGACTGGTCTTTTTACCGTGTTTGAGCATCAGATCCTCAAAAAGCACCCGGCTCAGCTGCTGGGGACTGTTCAGGTTGAAACGCTGGCCAACAGAAGCAAACACCTGTTCCTTCAATTCCTCCGCTTCTTTCGTAAAGCGGGCGGAAAGGCGGGCAAGCTCCTGTCTATCCACCCTGAAGCCGGTCACCTCCATGCGGAAAAGCGTGTGCATGAGAGGCATCTCAATGCGGTCAAAAAGATCAAAAGTACCTTCCTTTTTCAGCTTCTTTTCCTGTTCCCGAGCAATTTTCAGGATGGTTCCGGCATCATTTTCACCAAAGGAGCGCAGGGAATAATCCTTCCTGAGAGGGTCCAGCAGCCAGGCGGCCAGCATGGTATCAAACGTGATATCGGGAACCGGCAGGCCCTGGTTAAACAGCATGTGCATCAGCTTTTTGCCGTCATGCGTAATGATCTTTCCCTTCAGAACCGGCATCAGGGCTTCCATCACCTCTTCGTTGCTCATGCCAAAGGATAGCAGATCCATTTGAGGTGCGATTCTGGCAAGACGGTTTCCCCAGGCCACCGTGATCATTTCAGGTTCAATAAACAGGGCTGCGATCTCCCCGTCACTCCCCTTCAGAAAATCGGAAATATCCTCCTTCGTTTGAGGAGAGCACACGTCAAACACGGTTTCTTCTTCCGCTTCCGTTTCAGACGCGTCCGTCCCTTCCATTCCCTTCATCACACGCTGGATGATCCCGTTCAGACTGTATTTTTTCAAAGCCGGGATTCCCTTTTCAAGATGATCCGCCGTCATGTCCAAAAAGCGAAGCTCCACCGGCGCTGTGGGGCGAATGGTGGCCAGATCCTTACAAAAGAGGGCCAGATCCCGGTTATCCCTCAGCTTTTCACCCAGCTTGCCCTTAATGCTTTCCGCATTTTCCAGTACGCTTTCCAGAGTGCCGTAATCCTGCAGCAGCTTCACTGCGGTTTTTTCACCCACACCGGGCACACCCGGAATATTATCACTGCTGTCTCCCATCAGGCCCTTCCAGTCTGTTACCTGCTCCGGGGTGATGCCGAAATATTCCCTCACTGCAGCTGCATCAAACACCACCGTTTCGCTGATCCCCTTTCTGGTGAAAAGCACACGGCAGCCGCCCTTCACAAGCTGCAGGGCATCCCTGTCGCCGGTCAGAAGCAGCGCGTCGATCCCGTTTTCTTCACACACCCGTGCAGCGGTGCCCAGAATGTCATCGGCTTCATAGCCCGCAACACTGAACACACCCAGGCCCATTTCGCTCAGGATCTCCCGGATGATCGGAAACTGCCCCTTCATTTCCTCCGGCATAGCCTTTCGTCCGGCCTTGTATTCCGCATAGGCGGTATGACGGAAGGTAGGAGTTTTTTCATCAAAGGCCGTCATCACGTAGCGCGGTCTCCACTCTTCGATCGCCTTCAGCATCATCATCAGAAAGCCGTGTACCGCGTTGGTATACACCCCGTTTATATCCATCAGGGGCAGGGCATGAAACGCCCTGTGCATCAGGCTGTTTCCATCAATAATCAGGCACAGGTCCCGCATGTGTTTTTCCTCCGTTTCTGAACCAAGTCACACCAGAAGGCCGCGTTTTACCGCCACAGAAAGTTCTTCGTCCGTTACGGGAACCACTCTGCAGCAGCCCAAAGCAATGGGAAGAATGAGCGGGGTGCTGTCCCCTTCCCGTTTTTTATCAGAGCGCATTTTCTGCAGCATCTCTTCCGCTCCGAAGGGACATTTTTCCTGAAGTCCGCATTTTTCAGCGGCTGCAAGGAACTTATAAGGGTCGCTCTCCGCCGCGCCGAATGCAATGCGCACGCCCATTGCCACTGCTCTGCCGTGAGGGATGGAGAAAGAAGAAAGCGCCTCGATCGCATGTCCGAAGGTGTGCCCAAGATTGAGAAGCCGGCGCATGCCCTTGTCCTGTTCATCCTCCATGACCAGACGTGCTTTATAGCGCACGCATTCTGATACACACGCTTCCAAATGGTCCATCCATTCCCCGTTCGCCATTTGATCCAACAAGCTTCCGCCCATGAGCACGCCGTATTTGAGCATTTCTCCCGCGCCCTCGCAGATCAGTTCGTTCGTCAAGTCCCCGAGTACCTGTGTGTCGATCAGCACCGCCGCAGGTTGGCATATCGTTCCTGCCAGGTTCTTGATGCTGCCCAGGTCCACCCCGTTTTTTCCGCCGATGGCGGCATCGACCGCGGAAAGCAGGGTGGTCGGCAGATTCAGGACCGGGATACCCCGCATATACACTGACGCGGCAAAACCAGCCAGGTCGCTCACCACACCGCCGCCGAGAGCCACGACCGCCCCATCCCGCTGAAGTCCGGACAAAGCCATTCTTTCGAGCACATCCTGCAAAACGGCGAAATTCTTATTTTCTTCTCCATGAGGAATCACCGCAATATCCGCTTTAAGGCCGACATCGCGCAAGCTTTTCAACACCTTTTCCCCATAAAGGCCATAAACGGTATCATCGGTCAGAACAAAAACACGGAAAAAGGAAAAATGATCCCGGATGTATTCCCCTGCCTTAAAAAGAAGACCGCTTCCGATCAAAATGGGGCAGGTGCTTCCTCCCGCACACAGTTCAATCTTTTCCATAAGCTTCTGTCAAAGCACTCCTCACCGCGTTCACTGCCCGCATTACCTGATCAAAGCCCTTCAGATTCAGGGATTGCGGACCATCCGACCTGGCATGGTCGGGATCGTTATGCACTTCGATCATCAGCCCGTCCGCACCGGCCGCCGCTGCAGCCATACTGAGCGGTTTCACCAGATCATAACGGCCTGCCGCATGACTGGGATCAACGATCACAGGAAGATGGGTAAGCTCATGAAGACAGGGCACGGCGGACAGATCCAGCGTGTTTCGCGTTTCCGTTTCAAAGGTGCGGATGCCCCTTTCACACAGGATCACCTGGGTATTCCCGCCGGAAAGAACATATTCTGCACTGAACAGCAATTCCCGGATCGTTGAACACATTCCGCGCTTGAGCAGCACCGGTTTTCCGGAATGCCCCAGCTCGCGGAGCAGTTCAAAATTCTGCATGTTCCGGGCTCCCACCTGCAGCACATCCACATCGGCATACTGATCAAGGTATCTGATATCGGTGATCTCGCTTACCACAGGCAGCTGGAATGCTTTTCCGGCGCTTACCAGCATTTTCAGTCCCTCGCCGTGCAGACCCTGAAAAGCATAGGGTGAGGTGCGGGGCTTGAAGGCCCCTCCCCGGAGCATACGGGCGCCGCTCTTTTTCACGCTCTGTGCCACAGAAAACATTTCCTCTTCGCTTTCCACGCTGCAGGGCCCTGCGATCACACTGAAAATGCCAAAGCCAAAGCAGGCTTCTCCCGCCTGGACCCGGGTGCTGTCCGGATGGATCTGTCTGGAGGACAGCAGCGTTCGCGTTTCCTCATTCCGCTCAGATATCATGCCTTTCCCTTCTTTGACCGAAAAATGTATATCATTACAGAATAATTATATCATATACTTTTCCTTCCTACAACGGATGGAAAAAGAAAAGGTATCGGGCATGCCGCAAACACGATGCCCCGATACCCTTTTATTTGTATTTCAGTGAAACCGGCAGGTCGGTTTCCGAAAACGGATCGCTTCCGCTGAGGTGCTCCAGTTCCACATCCTTCTTGCGGGTACCCGACGGAGCAAAGCGCTGCACCGGTGCAATGATATGAATTCCCAAACGCGTGTTATCAAAGGTGAGCACAGCCTGCTCACGGGGACGGGTGAGCGACACCACATCCGTGTAGCGTGTGCGGCCCCGACGGGCATAATCCACCGACACCTCAGGCTTATCCCGCCAGTGAATTGGAATGAACACCCGGGGCTTCACCGTCATAATGAAGTGATTGGCACCGGCATCATACATGCCGCCCTGGCGCGGGTCCACCGGGAACATCGCAATATCCATCGGCAGTTGCTCCAGCGGTTCCAATGCCCGGTAAAACGCGTTTTCCGCCCTGCGGATCTCGCTGAGAGAGAATTCATCCCGCCAATGCCAGAAGTTCAGATCACCGGCATGAAAAATATTCATACCCCCCACCGAAACATAGAAGGAGACCCCCTTGTCGGTGGAGCCGTAAGCGGTGATCAATGCAGTTCCCACCCGGATGGTTTCCCCTTCGCTGATGCGCAGGCCCCGGTTTTGAGGGGGGATATCGCTGCTGAGTACATAGGTGATAGGCAGGCTGTTGAAATTATAAGCGTAGATCTTGGGATCCATATGATCCTTATGATCGTGACTCACCAGAAAGATCACCTGCTCAAAGCCCTGCATGTCCCGTTCCGTGAGACGGCTGTCCAGAGGGAGAGAACCGTCCTGATCCCCTTCCCAGTAATCAAAAATAAGCAGGGTCTTTTCCACTGCGATCATCAGACCGGAATGATAAAAAAAAGTCACGGATGCCGTTTCGGCCACGTCTTCGTCCTCCGGTTAAAACTAAACGAGTTTTAAAAACTGAACAGATGCGCCGCAAATTTTTCGCTCTGGCTAAGCTGAGTGGAGGGAAGCGTACGTGCAACGTACGTTTAACAGAATGAAGCAACACCAGAGGGGAAAAGATGCAAGCAGATGTTGGGTTTTTAAAATGAGTTTAGTATAAGTACACTTCAGGGAAAAAGGCGGACCGGATCGATCCGATCCGTCCCGCTCCGTTCATTTCATATTGGTTCGGATCAGAATTCAAGAAGCTTCTTTTTCAGCTCGATCTCCATCTTGGCCAGTTCCTTTTCGGCACCGCGGCGCTTCTGACGGCCATCCTGCTGGATGCGCTTCACTTCGTCGATGGTGTCGATCAGGCTCTGGTTGGTCTGCACCAGGGTCTCCATGTCGATCACTCCGCGCTCGGATTCCTTGGCCGTTTCGATGGTGCCCATCT
>JAZLIA010000009.1:0-6933 GCA_045617125.1 Clostridia bacterium
TCCATGTCGAGGATCTCCTTATGATTGGATTGTACATCCGGCCAAGATGCAAACCAATCTTACAGGATGATCCTCTTTTTATTCAACTGTTTATTCCGTTGCGGTTCCTCGGTGCGGATTCACACAGAAAAAGTGATTGACACGAAAAATCAAAGAAAAAATTCATAATTTGTGTTTTTGTACTTGCAAAGTTGGCCAAGATGCTATAAAATAAGGATGGTTGATTTAGCACTCAAAAGTAAAGAGTGCTAAAAACCAAGAAAGTGTATTGCAAGGGGGAATCCCGAGCACGATAAGGAGGCAATAATATGACCATCAAGCCTTTGGGTGATCGCGTTGTGATCAAGAATGTTAAAAAGGAAGAAACAACGGTGTGCGGCATCGTTCTTCCCGATACCGCCAAGGAAAAGCCTCAGATGGCTGAAGTGATCGCGGTAGGTCCCGGTGGAGTGATCGACGGAAAAGAAGTAAAAATGAATGTGGAAGTCGGTCAGCAGGTGATTTATTCCAAATATGCCGGAACTGAAGTGAAGCTTGAAAAAGAAGAATACATCATCGTTCGCCAGAGTGATATTCTGGCAGTGGTCGAATAAGGAGGAACAGAAACATGGCAAAGCAGATCAAATACGGCGAGGAAGCCCGTCACGCTCTTGAAAACGGCCTGAATGCGCTGGCCAATACTGTGAAAATCACGCTGGGACCCAAGGGACGCAATGTTGTGCTGGATAAGAAATATGGTGCTCCCCTCATCACCAACGACGGTGTGACGATCGCGAAGGAAATCGAACTGGAAGACCCCTTCGAGAACATGGGTGCTCAGCTGATCAAGGAAGTTGCCACCAAGACCAATGATGTTGCCGGTGACGGCACTACCACCGCCACACTTCTGGCTCAGGCGATCGTTCGCGAGGGCTTGAAGAACCTGGCTGCCGGTGCGAATCCCATGGTGCTGCGCAAGGGCATTGAAGCTGCTGTGAGCGGCGCTGTGGAATCCCTGAAGGAAATTTCCAAGCCCATCAGCGGCAAGCAGGCGATCGCTCAGGCTGCTTCCATTTCTGCCGGGGATGAGGGCATTGGCGCTCTGATCAGCGACGCGATGGAGAAGGTTGGCAAGGACGGCGTTATCACCGTTGAAGAAAGCAAGACCATGAAGACTGATCTGACCACTGTGGAAGGCATGCAGTTTGACCGCGGTTATGCTTCCGCCTATATGGTGACCGATACCGATAAGATGGAAGCAGTGCTGGATGACCCGATGATCCTGATCACCGACAAAAAGATCAGCAATATTCAGGAAGTGCTTCCTGTGTTGGAACAGGTCGTTCAAGCCGGCAAGAAGCTTCTCATCATCGCGGAGGATGTTGAGGGCGAAGCCCTGGCTACTCTGGTTGTGAACAAGATCCGCGGCACCTTTACCTGCGTTGCTGTCAAGGCTCCCGGCTTTGGCGATCGCCGCAAGGAAATGCTGCGCGATATCGCTGTGCTGACAGGCGGTCAGGTGATCAGCGAGGAACTGGGTCTGGATCTCAAGAGCGCCACCATCGATATGCTGGGCTGCGCTCATCAGGTGAAGGTGGACAAGGACAATACCACCATCGTGGACGGCGCCGGTGACAAGGATGAGATCGCTGCCCGCGTACAGCAGATCCGCACTCAGATCGCCGATACCACTTCTGATTATGACCGTGAGAAGCTGCAGGAGCGTCTGGCCAAGCTGGCCGGCGGTGTGGCTGTCATCCAGGTCGGTGCTGCTACCGAAGTGGAAATGAAGGAACGCAAGATGCGCATTGAAGACGCTCTGGCCGCGACCCGTGCTGCTGTTGAAGAAGGAATCGTTCCCGGAGGCGGCGTTGCTCTGCTCAACTGCATGCCCAAGGTGAAGTCCATCGCTGCGAAGTTGAACGGCGATGAGAAGACCGGTGCTGAAATCGTGCTGCGCGCGATGGAAGAGCCTATGCGTCAGATCGCTCTGAACGCTGGTATCGACGGCGCTGTGATCATCGACAATATTCGTCGCAGCCGCAAAAATGGCTTCGGCTATGATGCTCTGAAGGGCGAATATGTGGATATGACCGAACGCGGCATTATCGATCCTACCAAGGTGACCCGCAGCGCTCTGCAGAATGCTGCTTCCATCGCTGCGATGGTGCTCACCACCGAATCTCTGGTGACGGATATTCCCGCGCCCGAACCTGCTGCTCCTGCTGCAAACCCCGGTATGGGCGGAATGTATTGATCTTTGACTTTCCGGAAGTCTTCCTCTTCGGGGGAAGGCTTCTTTTTTGTGTCAGAATCTTTGACAGTTTTCATAACTCTGGACGCATAAGGATTGACATAAAAGGGGTTGATGGATAGAATAATAAAGGAAGGAGGAATTATGACATGATCGTGGCAAAATTCGGCGGGAGTTCGCTTGCCGACAGTCATCAGTTTAGAAAAGTAAAAGAAATCATTTTATCGGATCGTGACAGGCATTATGTGGTTCCAAGTGCGCCCGGAAAAAGAGGAAAAGGCGATGATAAAGTAACCGATCTTTTATATCTGGCCTATAATACCCATGCTTCTGGAAATGATTGTATTCATGTGATCGAACGGATCCGGGCAAGGTATGAGGAGATTGCCGGTGAGCTCGGACTGAAAACCGCGCTTGAAAAGGAATTTGACGTTATTTACCAAAATATCTGTGCTGGTGCTTCCCGGGATTATGTTGCTTCCCGCGGTGAATATGTAAATGGAAAGCTACTTGCCGATTATCTGGGTTTCGAATTTGTCGATGCGTCTGAGATCGTATCATTCCGGGAAAACGGTGAATTGGATGAGGAGAAGACCAATGACCTGATCCGCGAAAAGCTGAAAGACATTCATGATGCGGTGATCCCCGGTTTTTACGGGGCAAAGCCGGATGGGTCGATCTGCACATTCTCCCGGGGCGGAAGCGATGTATCCGGTGCGCTGGTTGCCCGGGCTGTGGATGCGGATGTGTATGAAAACTGGACGGATGTGACTGGCTACAGGATGGCGGATCCGCGTATCGTTCCGGATGCACAGTTTATTGATACCCTTACCTATAAGGAACTGCGCGAGCTTTCCTATATGGGTGCCGGTGTGTTTCATGAGGACGCGATTTTTCCGGTGCGCAGAGCGGGCATTCCCACGAACATAAGAAACACCAACAATCCCGGCCATCCGGGCACGATGATCCGGAACAATGCAGGCCCGGAAAATGCGAAGCATATCATTACTGGCATTGCCGGTCATAAGGGATTCACCATTATTTCAGTTGAAAAGGATATGATGAATGCTGAGCTTGGCTTTGGCAGGAAGGTGCTGCAGGCGGCGGAGGAACTGGGAATCAACTTTGAACATCTTCCCACGGGCATCGATACGATGTGTGTCGTTCTCAAGGAAGAGGAAGTGAAGGATAAGAAGGATGCACTTGCCGCAAGGATCGATGAGCTTGTACACCCGGACAGCATTACTGTTCACGATCATTTGGCGCTGATCGCCACGGTGGGGCGGGGAATGGTACGGGCTTACGGTGTCGCGGCCCGTTTGTTCACAGCGATATCGGCACAGGGCATTTCGATCCGCACGATCGATCAGGGCTCCAGCGAGCTCAATATCATTGTGGGTGTCGATGAAAATGATTTTGAAAAGGCCGTAAAGGCGATCTATGATACCTTTGTAAGGGAATAAACATCATATATTTGAGGTGAAGTTATGAATTTTACCGGGTTGATCGTTTTAGCCCGCATTGAAGAGGATAATACCCAGAGGGCTTATTTCAGAGTGCGTCCTTTACTGACTGAGAAGGGGATCGTTTCCGAAGAGGAAATCCGCGAGTATCAGGATGAAGGATATCTGAGAGTGGTGCCTGATAAAAATGAACAGCATACCTTTAAGGACAGAATGAGGTCTTTAGGTGAGTTTTGTGTTTTGAATCTTGTGAATGTGAAGCCGGAATTCAGCAAGATCCGCACCAACAAGAATTATAACCCCCAAAAGGGAGAAAGAAACCGCTATATCGTTTATTCTGATGCTGTACAGGCTGTTCCAAACGGAAATTTCTATGATGTAGTATCCGCAGATGAGGCTGCCGGTGCGATCACCCCTCTTGTGTTCATCAGGAATGGTGCTTTTATCAGCGGTCCCAGTAAAAAGGACACCCTTGAACCTGTTGGAGAGCAGATCCAGATCCAGCCCGATTCCGCGTTCCTGCACACGATCGTTGCCGGGGATGAAACAGAAAGGCTGATCTGCTGGCCGGTGCAAAGCGCCGATGCATCGTTGGAAAACCATGCGGAACCAAAGCAGGAAGATACGCCGTCTTCAGGTGAAGAAAGGCCCAATGAAAGCGTCCCTCAGGAGACCTATGAAGAAAAAAAGAATGAAGAAGCTGCGGAAAACACGGTAAAAGCCCAGGATAAGCTTCCGGCAGCAGAAAAAACAGAAAAAGCTGAAGAAGAAAAGCAGGAACAGACGACTGAAAAGAAAATTGAAGCCATCGACAAGATCCGCGATCTGAATGCCGGAACAGCACCATCGGTTCATCTTCTCAAAGAACAGAGGGAAGAAAAAACAGAATTTATTCCCCCGGTGCATCGGGATCAAAAGCTGACTGGAACGCCGCTTTATCAGCCCGGAATTCGGCAGGCTGCTCCCTTGAGAAATCGGAACATGCTGAGCGAAACCGTGGAACGGCAGCGCTATGTCACCGGCGGACGTTATGAATCGACCGGGGCGGAAATTGTGGATCCAGCCAAACTGAGGCAGATCGACAATCCCATTGAAAATTTCAGTGCGGCTCTTGAAAATGCCTGGCAGATGACGGATACAAGAGACCGTATTGCAGATACTGTGCTGAAAAACCCGGCACTCAAGCAGATGATCAGCAGTCGGCTGGGCAATGTGGAGGGTGATCTGAAGACCGGTGCTGTGAAAGAACAGCTGCAGGAAATGGAAGCGGAACGTCTGATGCAATTGATGCGTCTGGATGATCTTCGCAAGGAAAAGGACAGGCTGTTTGAAGAAGCGCTTTCTGAACGGAAAAAGGTGCTGGAAGAAAAAATTGGTGACAGCAATGAAAAACTGAAAGCTCTCAGTGTTCAGATCGCCGATATGACCAAGGATGCCGAACGGCTTCGCAATGAACGGGATGAGATGATCAAGGTTTTGGATGCTCCGGAAGGAAATGGGAATCATCTGTATCGGGTTCAGGCTGAAAACACCGATATGGATATCCTTACCGAACGGGTGTGCAGAGCTATGACCAAAGCCGGTTTTGAATGCTCAAAAAATATGGCTGTGACGGCTTTGATTCTGAAGCTGATCTGCGGGAGCATCACCATAAAAGCCCGGAATTATGATGATGCTGTATATGGTGCCGGTGCGTTCCTGGATGCGATCGGTGCATCCAAAGTGAATACCGACAGGCAATACGCAGTGATCACCTCCGGGGGCAACAGCTTTATGGCTACCTACGGCAAGGATCCTCTGATGAATAACGCTGATCATATCTATGCTGCCGGGGATGAGGATGAAACCGTTCTGCCTGTAATGGTATTCAAGCAGGATATGGAAATTATTCCTGAGAAAACAGATGCTGGATTGCCGGTGAACGAGGCTGCGCTTATTAGCGAGATCCTCAGAAATGAAAAGGAACTGCCGGAACCCGCCATCACCTGGATCAAAAAGGTCAGAAAGGCAGCCGGTGAAAACCTGGCGCTCTGTGATCTGATCAACATGAGGAAATTCATTGCAATTGCACAGAATTATCTGTCCGGCGGGCTGCCGGAGGCAATGGATTGGGCTGTACAGTGCTTCATTCTTCCGTTGATGAAGGAGAAGGATACGGATGCAGAACAGCTCAGGTCTCTTGTAAGCGGCTTGACCGGTTCTGTAAGGATGTTGGGCTGCAAATGATCGGGAGAATCACATCTCTGAAAAATGATCGGGTAAAATACTGGCGGGAGCTTCTCCGTAAGCCGGATAAGGCTGGAAACAGGATCGTCTTTTTTTCCGAGGGCGAGCACATGGTTTTAGAAGCCCTTCACGAAGGAACGTGCGGGGAACTGATCGTTTCAGAAAGCAAAACGGAACGGTTTTCCGCTCTGCTTTGCGAAGCGGAACGGCAGGAAAAGGATATTTTCACTGTACCCGATCATGTGATGAGCGGCATTACGGATACAAGGACCCCGCAGGGCGTCTGTTGTGTGAGTTTAATTCAAATGCCGGAAAAAGTGGCTGGTAACAAACTGGCTGCTCTTGAAAGGGTCCAGGATCCCGGAAATGTCGGAACGATCCTCAGAACCATGGATGCCTTCGGGTATGATATGCTCCTTATCGATCCCGGCTGTGCGGATCCCTATTCCGGTAAAGCGTCCCGGGCTTCCATGGGGGCCGTTTTCCGGGTGCCGGTGCTGTGCGTTTCCAACCTGAATGAAACGCTGATGCGACTGAGACAGGAAGGCTGCAGCATTATTGCAGGCGAATTGCACGGGAAGGATCTTCGTACTGTTTCAAACGATAAAAAGACAAGGTCGTGCATCCTGGTTGGAAACGAAGGAGCGGGTTTGAGCGAAAGTATCCTGTCCTGTTCCGATATCCGGGTGAAGATCCCGATGCCGGGAAGAGCTGAATCGCTGAATGCGGCGATCGCTGCCTCCATTCTGATGTATGAAATGATGGAATGACCGGGAGACCATGCAGACATCGATCGGTTTGCAAAAACATAAAATATAAAAACGCTCCCGCCGGTTTCAGAGACCGACGGGAGTGTTTTTTATGCTTTTTAAATAAAGATTTCCCAAATACATACACTATGCAATGAGGAACGGTGGCTCCTCGTTATGGATTATTGCTCTATATTATGGCTTTTCGGTGGTGCAAGACGAGTTTTTTCTCGTTTTACACCGCCTTTTTCTTGCATTTAGG
>JAZLIA010000010.1:0-7739 GCA_045617125.1 Clostridia bacterium
ATACAGACGCCCCAGGGCTTTTATCTGAAGGATCTGAAACGGGCGTTTGAGCTGTGCGGCGATCAGCCGGTGACCGATGATGCCTCCGTGATGGAGGCAGCGGGCTTTCCGGTGCACCTGACCCGCGGCAGCGAGAAAAACATCAAGCTCACCTATCGGGAGGATCTGAAAATGACGAATGCCGCTTTGCCCCGGGTGGGGCAGGGCTATGATGCCCACCGGCTCACCCAGGGGAGGGAGCTGGTGCTCTGCGGGGTGCATATCCCTTATGAAAAAGGGCTGTTGGGGCACAGCGACGCCGATGTGGCGGTGCATGCCCTGATGGATGCGATGCTGGGAGCAGCGGCTCTCGGAGATATCGGCGACCTTTTCCCGGATAAGGACCCGGCTTATGAAGGAATCTCTTCCCTCATTCTGCTTGAAAGGGTGTGTGCGCTGCTTTTTGATAAGGGCTACATCGTGGGCAATGCGGATATCACCATTCTGGCCCAGCAGCCCCGGCTGATGCCCTATATTTTACAGATGCGTGAAAACCTGGCGAAAAAAATGAAGCTCGGGCTGGATCAGGTGTCTGTGAAGGCCACCACTACCGAGAAAATGGGCTTTGAGGGTCGGGGCGAGGGCATATCCGCCCTGGCGGCGGTGGTGCTTTTCCGAAAATAGAACCGGTTACGGAATATCAGAAATAAACGATAAAGGAGTTTTTGCCATGCTTTACGACAACAAAATCTGGCTGGGCACAAGCGAAGAAGGCCCGGTGTTTCTTTTGCCTCAGATGGCAAACCGGCACGGGCTCATTTCCGGCGCCACCGGCACTGGAAAAACGGTAACGCTTCAGGTGCTGGCCGAGGGCTTTTCACGGATGGGCGTTCCGGTGTTTCTGGCCGATGTGAAGGGGGATCTTACCGGGGTGAGCCATCCCGGCGAGATGAATTCCGGCATCGTAAAGCGCTTGAACAAATGCGGTGTGCAGCAGTTTGACATGGTGGGAAGCCCTGTGACGCTGTGGGATGTTTACGGCGAGAAGGGACATCCCGTGCGCACTACGGTGACCGAGATGGGGCCTCTGCTCTTGAGCAGGCTGCTTTCTCTCAACGATACCCAGAGTGGCGTGATGCACCTCATTTTCCGCATCGCGGACGATTACGGCCTGCCTTTGATCGACCTGAAGGATCTGAAGGCGATGCTGGCCTATATCGGTGAGGATCCTTCCCGCTACACGCTGGATTACGGCAACATCACCCGCGCCAGTCTTGGCGCCATTCAGCGCGCGCTGGCGGTGCTGGAGGAGCAAGGCGGAAACGACTTTTTCGGTGAGCCTGCCCTGGAGATCAGCGACTGGCTGTGCCTGGATGCACAGGGACAGGGCATGATCAATATCCTGAACGCTGAAAAGCTGTTCCAGAACCCCACCATGTATTCCACCTTCCTGCTTTGGATGCTGGCGGAGCTTTATAACCTGCTGCCCGAACAGGGAGACAGCGATAAGCCCCGCATGGTGTTCTTCTTTGATGAAGCACATCTGCTGTTTGAGGATTGCGGAAAGGCGCTGATGGACAAGATCGTGCAGACCGTGCGTCTCATCCGTTCCAAGGGCGTGGGGGTATACTTTATTACCCAGAACCCTGCCGATGTGCCCTCCGCGGTGCTGTCCCAGCTGGCAGGACGGGTGCAGCATGCCCTGCGTGCCTTCACTCCGCAGGAGCTGAAGGTGGTCCATACCGTTGCGCAGACCTTCCGTACCAATCCCGCTTTTGATACTGAAGAAGCAATTACCAACCTGAAAACAGGCGAGGCTCTTATTTCCTTCCTGATGGAGGATGGCTCTCCCGCCGTGGTGCAGAAGGCCACGATCCTGCCGCCACAATCGCTCATTGGCATCATCAGCGACGAGCAGAGGGAAGAACTGGAAAGCAGAGACCTGATCGGAAGCAAATATGATGTGTGTTACGACCGGGAAAGCGCCTATGAGATCCTTGCCGCACGGCTTCAGGCTGGGGATGAGGAGGAAGAAGAGGAAGAAGACTGGGAAGAAGAAACGGAACCCGGTTTTGCAGATGTGCCTCAGGGCTACACATGGCAGCCTTCTCAGGTTTTGGCGCAGCCAGTTCAGCCGGTAGCCTTCCGGGTGTATAACCCTGCGACCGGGCAGTATGAAGAACAGTATCTGGCTCAGATGCCCGCCCAGCAGGCACCGATGCAGCCTGCTGTTTCCGCCCCCGTCCCGTCTTTAACATATCCGTCCCCTGCGCGTGCGGCTGTTCCGACGGCAAAAAAAGTAAAGCCGCTGGCGCCTGTTCCGCGTAAGGAAGAAAAAACAGAAACCAAAGCGGCGGCCCGGCAGACAAAGCAGACCCAAAGCCTGGGTGGTCAGCTGTTGACCAGCTTTGTCAAGAGCGCGACCACCGCTTCGGGCCGCACCCTGGGCACCAATCTCAGCCGGTCTTTGCTGGGGGTGCTGGGCCTGGATGGGAAAAAGAAGACCACGAAAAAGAGTACTGCGACCCGCAAAAAGCGGTAATATAACAGCGGAGGAGATCAAAATGAAAAAACGTATCGGTATTCTGACCAGCGGAGGCGACTGCCCGGGCCTGAACGCAACGATCCGCGGTGTGGCGAAGGCTGCCTACGAGCTTTTTGACGCTGAGATCATCGGCATCCGTGACGGCTATCGCGGCCTGATCGAGGGAGACTGGGAGGAGATGAAACGCAGCCAGTTTTCCGGCATCCTCACGATGGGCGGCACCATTCTGGGCACCAGCCGCCGTCCCTTCCGCGATATGCGGGTGATCGGGGATGACAATGTGGACAAAGTGGCCAACATGAAGGAAAACTATGAAAAGATGAATCTGGACTGGCTGGTCACGCTGGGCGGAAACGGCACGCATAAAACAGCCAATTTGCTTTCTCAGGAAGGGCTGAATGTGATCGGCCTGCCCAAAACCATTGATAATGATATTTACGGAACGGATTTCACCTTTGGCTTCCACACTGCGGTGGATATTGCCACCGAGGTGCTGGACCGGTGCCATACCACCGCAGCCTCTCACGGCCGCTGCCTCATCGTGGAGATCATGGGAAACAAGGCTGGCTGGCTTACCCTTTACAGCGGCCTGGCCGGCGGAGCGGACGTGATCCTGCTGCCTGAGGTGCCTTATGATATCAAGGAAGTGGCCAAGGTAGCGGAGGCACGGGCCAAATCAAAAAAAGGCTTCTCCATCATTGCCGTGGCTGAGGGCGCGATGGAAAAGAGCGAAGCCAAGATGAAGCGCAAGGAGCGGGAAGCGGCAAGGGCTGCGGAAGGCTTTAACGGCATTGCCAACCGCCTGGCCAAACAGCTTACCGAGATGGTAGGCGTGGAAGCGCGGGCTGTGGTTCCGGGACACATTCAGCGCGGAGGTTCTCCCAATGCCTATGACCGCGTGCTCAGCACCCAGTTTGGCGTGCATGCCGCACAATTGATCCGGGAAGGACAATATGGCTACACCGTAGCGCTGGTGGGCAACAGCATCACCCATAACCGTCTGGAAGATATTGCCGGTGTTCCAAAGCCCGTACCGCAGGATCATCAGATGATCGAGGTAGGACGCGATATGGGGATCTCTTTCGGAGAAAAATAAAACGAAAGAGCGCTGAAGAGATCGAAGCATTTGAAGATATCAACACAGCATTCTTTTGCCCCACCGGGGCAGAAGGAGAGAAGCATGTTCAAAAAGATCTTTTTCCTTTCATTGCCCTTTCGCTGCTGTTCACTGCCATCGGACAGGCTGAGACTGCACCGGTCAAAAAAATCCGCAGCCTCGATTGCATCCCCACAGTACAAGGTGTGGATTTTTCCTTTGATGCGGAAGGACATAAGCTGCTGCTTATCCAGTATAAATCCAGTCAGGAGAGCGGTCAGTTTGTTTTGAAGGGGGAAGACGGACACTTTTCGGGTCATCTGGATATGCCCCTCACCTATAACGGCAGCAATGTGTTCATCACCGTCAGCTCCATGCTGCCCAATCAGACCGTACTGATCGAAAAATACAACACCCGCACGGCTGTACCCTGTCCTGCTCCTGCTGAACGGCAGGAAGGGCGTCTCAGCGGCATCACCGTATGCATCGATCCCGGTCATTCTGCCAACTGTCCCAAGGGAAAGGAACCGTTGGGGCCCGGTCTTTCCGGTTCTAAAATTCAGGAGACCGGCATGGCTCAGGGCCGCGTCACCCGGCGTATGGAAAGCGTGGTCAATCTGGAGATTGCCTTTGTTCTGCGGGATGAGCTGCTCCGTCAGGGGGCCAATGTGGTGATGACCCGCACGGATGAAGAAGCCAGCCTCAACAATCTGGATCGCTGCCGTATCGCCGAAGAGGGAAAAGCCGATATCATGCTGCGTCTGCACTGCAATGCGGTGGAAAGCAAAACCAAGACCGGCATCGGGGTCTACTTCCCGCTTCATTCGGATTATGCCAAAGCACTTGCTTCTAAGGAGGAATACCGGCTCTGGGCCGACACCCTGCTGGAATGTGTTCACACTTCCGCAGGGGTCACCAACGGCGTTTCCACTGCGACCGATAACTACACCGGAAACAACTGGGCAAAAATGCCCTGCTTCCTGCTTGAGCTGGGCTATATGACCACTCCTTCTGAGGACCTGCTTCTGAGCGAACCCTGGTATCAGCAGATCCTGGCTGAGGGGATGGCTGAAGGATGCTACCGCATCTGTCAAAGACGGGGGCTGATCCGCTGACCAGTTTCCTAAATTCTGTGGAATATACGTGAAGGCTGCTGCTTTTTTCTCCTGGTACTTCAGCAGCAGCCTTTCAATATCCGAAAAGCAGCGAATAACTTTATAGGGTAGGAAATGCTCTCCCTGCAGGTTCCGGGCTGGGGGAGCTTTTTAGTCGTCCTTTTTTCTGTGTGGAACAGGAATAGCGTCATTGGCTGCGCGATAGGGCTTTTTAATATCGGTCAGGCCAAGCAGATAATCTACAGAGCAATGATACAGCCGGGCCAGATCCACCAATACGGAAGTGGGAATGTCTCTTTGACCGAGCTCATAATTCGCATACACCTGTTGTGAAATGTGAAGCAGTTGACCGACCTGCTTCTGAGTCAGGTCCGCATCCTCACGAAGATCCCGCAATCGTCTGTACATGAGATCCACCTCATATACATCTATATACTGCATTTTGTTGTAATTCTCTAACTTAACAACAAAATGCAGTAAGATTGGAGGAGAATTTCGGAGTCTCACAACAGACAACGAAATGACCCATGCGGATGTGAAGGCGGTGTATGCCCAGGAATGCCTTATGGGTTCGGCGGAAAACGGGCTGATGAGATCCTGAAGGGAATGCCGGTGTTCAATAAACGAAAATGTCCTGAGAACCCCATTTTTAGCGGGAGGGTCAACTGTATGCGTTTGTTGTAATTTAATAATTTTGTTCAAAGGTGTCACAAAAGCCTTGTAAATCCGTTTTATATAATGTGGGACAAATAAGGAGGACATGTATGAAGAAAAAACGGATCATGATCACAGCGGTTATCCTTCTGTTTCTTGCTGTAATGACAGCTTCAGCCGATACGGAACGGGACCCTCTGCTGGATACGGCTTTCAGCATGCTGGAAGAGGGAAACGTGTTTATTGACCGCTACAACGAATTGACCCATGCAGATGTAAAGGCGGTGTATGCCCCAGGCATGCCTTATATGTTCGGCGGAAAACGGGCAGATGAGATCCTGAAGGGTATGCCGGTGTTCAATAAACGCAAGTGTCTTGAGAACACCCATTTTTATCGGGAGGGTCAGTTGTATATCTACGGCTTTGACTGCTCGGGCTACACCGCGTGGATCATGGAAAGCAATGGCTACGTCCATCCGGGCAGTCTGGCTGAAGTGGCAACAAAGTACCACAAATATCGGAATAACTATGTATACACTACCAACACCCATTGCACTCATCTGCAGCCGGATTGGAGCGAGGTGGCGGCAACGCTCAAGATCGGGGATCTGTATGTGATCAAGCATGGGGGAAGACATGTGCTCATGTATATCGGAACGCTTGCGGATTACGGTTTTACCTCTGAGGAGCTTCCGGAGCTTGCGGATTATCTTCACTATCCGCTGGTGATTCATTGCGGCCCCAATCCGGAATATGCAGCACGCTTTGAAAAGTTTATCGCGGAAAACGAGGAAAAGTATGGCCGCTGTGCTGTGACAGACGGCGGTGTGAACGTTTCTATTCTGGGCGTGCCCCGGGAAGAAGCGCCGTTTCATGAGCATGTGCAGACTCACGATTATGATTACTTTATTCTTGGCGACAGCGGTCAGGTGCTCACGGTGTACCGTACGGATGATTACAGCAGCTATTCCTGGTTCCGCTGTGATAAGGAGCATTGAGCAATAAAAAAGAAATCCGCCGGAAAAACAGAAAAGCGGATACTTGATCTGAACGTATAAAAAAAGGACCGGCGACAGTTCCTCCCTTGGGGGAAAACTGCCGCCGGTTTGTTAACAGCGTTGTTATGTGATCCTTACTCGGCCTTCTTTTTGCCGCACACGATGTTGACCACGATGCCCAGGATGAGAGCGCAGGCCACTTCGGTGAGGGTGACGGAACCGATGTTCAGCGCCAGGCCGCCGATGCCGGCGATCAGGATGACAGAAGCAGTGAAGAGGTTGCGGTTGTCGTTCAGATCGACCGGCTGCAGCATCTTCAGACCGGATACGGCGATGAAACCGTACAGGGTGATGCACACGCCGCCCATCACGCAGGAAGGAATGGTGGAAAGCAATGTCACGAAGGGACCGAAGAAGGAAGCCAGGATGGCGAGAACCGCGGTGGCCAGGATGGTCACGATGGAAGCGTTGCCGGTGATGGCTACGCAACCGACGGATTCACCGTAGGTGGTGTTGGGGCAGCCACCGAAGAACGCGCCTACCATGGAACCGACGCCATCGCCCAGCAGGGTGCGATGCAGGCCGGGATCTTCAAGCAGTTCATGATCGATGATGGTGGAAAGGTTCTTATGGTCGGCGATATGCTCAGCGAACACAACGAAGGCCACAGGCACGTAGGCGACCGCAACGCTCAGCACATAGCTGCCGTTGATCTCCTTCACGCCCTTGAGCGCTTCGACAAAGGTGAATTCGGGGATCCACTTCATGTCGGCAAATTTGCTGAAGTCGATCAGGGTGAGGGCACCCTTGGCTTCTTCGGTGCCGATCAGCGCACCCAGGCCGGTGAAGATCAGAGCCATCACATAGCCCGCGGCAATACCGATCACGAAGGGAATCAGCTTGGCCATCTTCTTGCCGTATACGGAGCAGAGAATGACGGTGAACATGGTGACCAGGGCGCAGATCAGGGAAGCCCAGCCGCCCAGAGTCATGACGGCGGAACCGGCGTTGCCGCTCAGGGAGTCACCGATCGCATTGCCTGCCAGGGAGAGGCCGATGATGGCCACGGTGGGGCCGATCACCACGGGAGGCATCAGCTTGTTGATCCACTTGACACCGGCAAACTTGACCACAATGGCGATCACCACATAGACGAAGCCAGCGCAGATGGCGCCAATGATGAGGCCGGCATAACCGGCGGAGGTGGAAACGGCGCCGGCGAATGCGGCGGCCATGCTGCCAAGGAACGCGAAGGAGGAACCGAGGAACACGGGGCCCTTGAACCCGGTGAAGAGCAGGTAAACGATGGTGCCGACGCCGGCGCCGAACAGAGCGGCGCTCTGGCTCATGCC
>JAZLIA010000011.1:0-3613 GCA_045617125.1 Clostridia bacterium
TGTGAATTGTTCTCCTCCCCGATCGGAAAACAGGGTATACTGATCCAGGTTTATATCCTGTCCTGACAGGTTTTGTACTTCCGCCCGGTCTGTTTCCAGATCCACCTTCAATGTTAATCCGGATACTTTTTCAGGGATACCCGGCCAGATCACATCTTCAAATGCGGCCTGCCCGTTTTCATTAATGCGGATCCTTACCGCGTCATGATAGTCCTGGGTCACAATGACCCGGCTGCCTGCCTTGATAAGACGGCGAAGCACCTCCTTTGAAGGCGTATCCGGTTCCTGAGGAGAAAACGTGCTGATCACAGTTATTTGCGGCATCACCGTTTGAAGCAGTTGCTGGGAAGTGGCGTTATTATCCCCATGATGGGCGGCTTTCAGCGCCTTGCAAGGCAATAACATACCGGATTCCAGCACATTTTCCTCTTCTTCCAGCTTCATATCACCTGTGAGCAGAATGTTCCCATAGGGAGAAACCAACATCAGGACGAGCGAATTGTTATTCTCGTTGTCTGTATTCAGGCGATGCGGTCCCAGCACCCTCCATTCCAACCCCTCGCCAAGTGGAATACAATCTCCCGCTTTCAGCCACTCCGGACTCATTCCCCGGATCACTGCCGCAAGTCTCAGCGGATGCTCCGCCTCTGTAAAAGTGAAGTACTTATCAGAAGCATACCAGTGATCCACCCGGATCCCGCTTTTTGAAAGCTCAAGCAGCCCGCCGTAATGATCCTTATCGCAGTGGGTAAGAAACACACCGTTCAGGCACTCGATCCCTGTTTCCTTAAGCGCGGTTTCCAGGGCGGAAAAGGAGTATTCCTCCCCTGCGTCCACAAGAAAATTCTGATCTCCAGCCCTCAGAAGGATACAATCTGCTTTTCCGACATTCAGGCAGATCATCTCCACCGGCGCCGACGCATCCGCCCTGCATGAAAACAGGGGAAAAAGCATGACCAGCACAGGCAGGAACAATCCGATCACCCTGCCAAACAGCCTATCTTTCATAAGTATACCTCGCTATCAGACGCGGCATGGAGTTATAGGTTCCATAGGCATCCCCATAGATATCATAATGACTGCCTATCACCCAGGTATCCGTTGAACGGTTCTCCAGCAGCACGGTACGGGGAGAACCGCCGTTTCCGTCCGCTGTGCCATCCAATTCCATAATTGCCAGCTGAGGGCTGTCGGAAAGGATCTCCGTAAGCGTTCCTTTGCAAACATACACCTGTGTTTTCGCCACACGCAGCTCAGTCAGGTTCAGATAATCCGAATAATCATACGCCCGGTTGAGTGACCAGGCCTTCTGACTGTATTCCTTTGCCCCGGGCAGATAATAAATGGATTTGGTATACACCGTCGTTTCCATTCCGGGATAAGACACCTGAATCTGAATGTCATTGTTGCCAATGGTTTCAAACACAGCGTCAAAGGAAAACTCTCCCACTGATGCCATCTTGCTCAGGTTCAGGTTCTGATAGGGAGACAGCACGATCAGGTTGGACCCGGCCAGCGTGGTTCCTGATATCGCCATGGTCTGCTTGCTGGAACGGTCGCTCATCGTGGTATCCAGGTGCACTTCTATGCTCACCGGAGCCCGATAGATCTGCAGCAGCACCTCATTCTGGCGATAGTACTGGCAGTTGGTCACAATGTTAAACTCGTTGATCCCATTTGCGCGGATCGTCGCGTTGAAGCTGACCAGTCCGTCCTCCTGACTGTTTACGAAGGAAGTATAATTTTCCCCGTTGATATACACAGTGCTGTTCCGATCCACCTTGAACTTGATCGTATAAGTCTCGCTGTTCGTTTCCGCATAATAATCATCCGGAGTGATCAGGATAAGCGGCGCAAGCGGAACATCCACCGTGTAGTGGATCTCACCCATCTTTTTCTGCTCTCCTGCCTTGGTTCGCAGATAGGGATTGAGCGTCACATCCACTTTTTCCTTTGTTTCGCCTTCCTCCTTGCTGTACCAGTTGGAATCGCTGATCTGCACGGTGGCATAGCCCCCGATCACTTCATAATCCTGTTTCATTTCGCGTATCCATATACGCTGCCCTTCTTCACCAGGAATCAAAATCGTATGTGCCGCCATATCATCCATCATGGACGCAGTGATCACGACCCTTTCCTGCAAAGGAGCCTCAATGCTTCCGGCCACCCTGTTATACACAAAATATCCCACAGCAGTCAGCACAGCCAAAATGATCAGCACATAGGCAATCACCCTGAGCAGCCTCACTGAAGAAACGCGATGCTTCACCTTCATCATGCTTTCCGGCGGTTCCGCATAAGGCATGGCTGTTCCGGAATAATAATTGATCCCCTGCAGATCGTCGTAAAGAACATTTTCGTTCTTTCTCTGCTCCGGTACGGCATCCGCATTTTCCAAATGAACCGCCCTGCCTGCTATCTCCGGATACGTTACGGGAACATTACTGGTACGCACCCGGCGGGAGGAAGGCACATAGCCCTGCTCTGCCCCGGCGATACGGATCTTTTCCTGTGCTTCCCGGCCCTGCATCTGCCTTTTCCGGAGGCTCTTCATTTCCCGTGCAATACTTTCACGGTCATCTGTCGCGGCTGAGGAGTTGCCCTCATCATCTACCTGGATATATACCTTGGCGGGTGATGAATGTTCCAGCTTCTTCTGCCAGTTTTCACCTGCGTTTTCGGGATTGATTCTATTTTCATCAAGCTCACATCCGCAATAAAAACATTTGGGCAGTGAAGCTCTGTTCCACTTGCCGCAGGAAGGGCATTTCATTCTCTGAATTCCTCCGGGATCTCAATGTTATGCGCATGGCATGATAATAATTTCGCAACATATATCAAAAATCCTGCATAGCTGTGCAGAAAAACCCTGTTCAAAAGCAGGATTATTTGCTATAATAAGTCAGTATCTCATTTCTATTTTTTCTGTTATTAAAGGAGGTCACATCATGCCGCTCGTAACAACCAAGGAAATGTTCAAAAAGGCTTATGAAGGCCATTATGCTATCGGCGCATTTAACGTGAACAATATGGAAATCGTTCAGGGTATCACCGAAGCCGCCAAAGAAGAAAACGCTCCTGTGATTCTTCAGGTAAGCAAAGGGGCCCGCAAATATGCCAATCACACCTATCTGGTGAATATGGTGAAGGCTGCTGAAGCGGAAACCGGTCTGCCCATCGCCCTGCATCTGGATCATGGTCCTGATTTTGAAACCTGCAAGAGCTGCATTGACGGCGGTTTCACCTCCGTTATGATCGACGGCAGCCACCTTTCCTTTGAAGAAAACATCAAGGAGACCCGCCGCGTTGTGGAATACGCTCACGATCACGGTGTGGTCGTGGAAGGCGAACTGGGACGTTTGGCCGGTGTGGAAGATGACGTGAAGGTCTCTGCTGCCGACAGCAGCTACACCCGCCCCGAAGAAGTAGAGGAATTTGCTTCCCGCACCGGTGTTGATTCCCTGGCGATCGCCATTGGCACCAGCCACGGCGCCTATAAATTCACCGCAGCCCAGTGCACCCGCAACGCCGAAGGCATTCTGCTTCCGCCCCCGCTGCGCTTTGACATTCTTGAAGAAGTCAGCAAGCGTCTTCCCGGCTTCCCCATCGTGCT
>JAZLIA010000012.1:0-8418 GCA_045617125.1 Clostridia bacterium
AAGGACGCATATTTGATTGTCTTGTCGCTCCCGTCTCGTCCTTCGCCCGTTTTTCCTTTATCGGCCAGAATGTTCTGTCAAGGCCGGCGGGTTGGGTGGCATTTACTTTGACAATCTGGATATTACTTTGTCAAGTGACCTCCCTAAAAATCTTTTACTTGCCCTCAATTGCAAACCTCAACGCAAAATTGACTACAAACTTGACATTTTCTCAGCATCGGGTCATAATAACAGCATTCCTCCGTTTCGTTCAGCACGATAAGCTGCATTATAAATGATCAGATGCAGCTCTATCTCAGCTGCGGAGGAAAAAACGTTTTTATATAAGAGGTTAAGCGTGAAAAAGAAAAGGATACTTGCTGTTGACGCCATGAGAGGTTTGTGTCTTTTGGGAATGATGCTCGTAAACCTGAATCCTGATGAAGGGCTCTCTTTTCCCGCGCTTGTGCATACGGAGTGGACGGGCATATCTCTTGCCGATGTGTTCTTTCCGGGCTTTCTGTTTCTGGCAGGCGTTTCCGCCACTGTTTGCGCTGAGCGGAAGATCTTTGGCGATGCCTGGCTGAAAAATGCTCTGAAACGCGGCATCCTGCTGATCGTGATCGGCATGGTATATAATCATCTGCCCTGTATATGGAGACTGATCTTCAACAGTGATTATGGCTTTGAAGCTTTCCTGCGGGATGCTACTGTTAACTTCCGCCCCTTTGGCGTGCTTCAGCGCATCGGATTTGCATACATTTGGGGCATCATCATTTACCATTTCGTAAAAAGTGAAAAGAAAGCTGTTGTGTCAGCCTTACTGATCCTGCTGGCAACCACAGCCGGTCACTTCATTTTCTGCTTTACCGATCCTTTTTCGGAAATCAATAATATCAGCATCTGGGTGGATCAGAGCATCCAGGGCAGCAGCCATAACTATCTGCAAAAGGTGTTCGATCCGGAGGGCCTTTATGGAAACATCACCGCTGTAGGCTCGATCCTGTTTGGAATGGCAGCCGGTTCCTGGCTGAAGCAGGGAAAGAGAATGGAGTCGGTAATGACCGGGTGCGCGCTGGCCTTAATTGGCTGGTTTACCAGTGCGTTTGTGCCGGTATCCAAACCTCTGTGGACTGCTTCCTATGTGCTCATCCTTTCTGGGTGCTTCATGATTTTCCTTCCGGCACTGGATCAGCTGTTCCAGAGCAGCACAAATACGTCAAAGTGGCTGAAATTGCCGCTCACTTTGGGCGCTCATTCCATGCTTACTTATCTTATCAGCGGCAACGTTGAAGCAATTCTGAACACGGTAAAAACGGGGGAAAGCAATCTGTATCATTCGTTATGGCATCATACCGTCTATTGTGAAGGTTTCACAGCCCTTTCCTGCCTCCTATGCTCACTGTTGATCATTGCCGTGGTCTGCGCTGTCGTTTGCATGGTCATATACATCAGGAACAGGAAAATAGGAAAACCTGAATGACAGGCAAGCTGGTTTGATGCTCTTCTTTCAGCATTTCTGTTCTCATTATATCATGACGAATAAACACAGAACATAGTAACATAAATGCAGCTATTTCAAAAATATTACAAGCCCTCCTCCGTATCATCGTGCAGAAATGAGACGGGGAGGGCTTTTCGGTTTTCCTGATTTTTACTTGAATGCGGTACTTATTCCTTCACCGCAAGTGACTTCATTGTTTCAAACAGAAGGTTCACGTTGATCGGTTTTGCCACATGGGCATTCATACCCGAAGCTAAGGATTTTTGAATATCTTCTTCAAAGGCATTGGCCGACAATGCGATGATCGTCAGCTTGTCTCCGCCTGGCATGGCACGGATCACCTTTGTTGCTTCATAACCGTCCATGACCGGCATTTGAATATCCATCAGAATAAAGTCATAATGATCTATTCCTTTTTCCATCACCTCCCTCACGGCAAACTCGCCGTCTTCGGCGGTATCCACGTTAAGCCCCGCATCCTCGAGGATCTCGGTCGCGATCTCACGGTTCATCTCGTTATCCTCAACCAGAAGCACCTTTTTGTTTTCAAGGCTGAACTCTTTTTTCGGAATATCAACCGGTTTGTTATCCTGTTCGTATTTTTGTATGGCTTCCTTCTCCATCACGCGCAGGGGCACTTCAACGGTAAAGGCAGAACCTTCATTCTGTTTACTGTAAACGCTGATGGTGCCGCCTGCAAGGTCAACGATCTTTCGAACGATGGAAAGTCCAAGTCCGGCGCCCTGCTGCTTGGAAACGGTGGACGTTCTTTCTCTTGTGAATGCTTCAAACAGATGCTGTTGAAAATCTTCACTCATGCCGATGCCGTTATCCTCAACAGCAAAACGGAAAACGGTTTTTCCATCCTTCACCGGGCTGATCTGTTCCACCCTGAAACGTACTTTTCCACCTGCGGGAGTGTATTTCATCGCATTGGAGGTCAGATTGATCAACACCTCATTGGCGTGAAGCTCGTCGATATATACGTAAGGATTCGAAATAATGCCGACCTCGGTTTTGAAATCCACACTCTTGGGGATCGCCAGGGAAGAAGTCATCTGTTCCACACTATCGATCAATTTTCGAATATCGAACGGTTCATCCGTAATTTCCAGCCTGTCCGATTCTATGCGGCTCATTTCAAGAATATCGTTGATCAGATCCAGCAGATGTCCTCCGGCGAGCTTGATTTTTTCCAGACTGTCATCCACTCTTGCCTGTTCGTCACGGTGTTTGATGGCCACGTCCGTGTAACCAAGAATCGCATTCATCGGTGTACGAATGTCATGTGACATATTGAACAGGAAAGCGGTCTTTGCACGGTTAGCGGCTTCTGCGTCATATCGGGCGTTTTCCAACTCCTGCCTGTCTTTCATTTCTTTCCGAACTTCGCTATCCACATCCTTCATGCCGGCAACAACTGCGGTCAACTTTCCATTATTGTCTCTCATAGGCACAAAGCACAGCTGATAATAAATATAATCTCCGTTCTTTTTTACAATGCGGAAATTAATGCTCTGCGTTCTGTTTTCATTGCATGCCTGCAATACCTTCTCTTTTCTTGTTTCCGCATAGAACCGTTCCCTGTCATCCGGGTGAACAAAGCGGAGCATCAGATCCAGCTTTTTGCTGTAGATGTTTTCCTTTGCGGTCTCTTCATCAATATAAGAGGCTAACTTATCCGTTAATCGCCCGTGTACCAGCACCCTGTCTTTGTACTTATCTTTATTCGTGATTTCCACGATGGCAATGCTGTCATACTCTGTCGCCAGAGCATACATGTAAGCATCTTCACGCATCTTCTGAGCCATCAGGGCCGTGATATCCTTCACGTTTGTATACGCGATCACGTCTCCCTCCTGGTTGCGTATCATGGATACGCTGCGGCGCAGCCAGGCAAGGTTACCGGAAAGTGAATTCGCTTCATAGTCATAGGTCACTTCAGTGATCCCTTTGTTAAAAGCGTCAAGCAGCCGTTTTGTATCGGTGCTTTCCAGAAACGCATTATTATTCGCAGTTACATATTTTTCATTACAGGCACGCTGATATTCACTGTAGCTGCACGGAAGCTCAAGCTCCACCATATCTTTAAGCGAGATCTCTTTTCCTTCATCATTCTTCCAAACGCCGTAATACAGTACATCCCTGCTCAGGTTCGCTTCCAATGCGATCACTGCATCGGATAGAATGGCCTGTTTATAATTTGCAAGCTGAGTTGATGCTTCATCCTGTTCATCCCCAACAACGTAAACGTGCAGCACGCAGCTTCCGATAAGGCAACCGAGGGCATAGAACGGAAGCAGAGGATATCTTTCCTGGAATATGATGGCAATGAGCATGATGAGGCTGAAGAAAAAGATGGCAAGATTACGCTTTTTTCTTGTTCCTTCCGTTTTCAATGCTACAATGAAAGTGAACAGGCTGGACAATGCAAACATGGCTACCTGCACCCACAGCGCAACGTAACGAATGGTCCCGGCCACATAAGCATCGCTTTCATCAAACCAGAAGAAGCAGGGATAGAAGAAGTTGAGGATCAGGGATATGAACTCCAGAATAAAGAAGCATTGACCAAACAGATTGAAGAAGCGGCCCTTCCAATCCCTCATTTCAAGGTATTCAACAAAATACCGGTAGAAATTCACGATGATCAATGACATTGCAACATAATAGATCGTGGTGTCGGCAAACAAAAGCGGAATCCAGTTGAGCCCCGCCAGAATGCCCCACATCGCATCTGTGATATAATATCCCAGCATGGAAAGCATCAGCATGCGATACATTCTGCCTGCTTTCCTGACATTCGTATCCTTCAGTATGAACATGACCTTGTAGTTGATAATGAGCTGCACCGCAATGGCAATGAGACCGATTACCGAATACATATAATCCTGCATAAAGTTCCGCCTTTCTGCAATTAATTGCACGCATTAACGCTTTCAATAAAGATCTGGAAAAGTATCCTTATACCAAGCCGTTTTGATCGGACCTGAAAATTTCGGATAAAACACGGATCAGCTTTTGCACATCGATCGGCTTTGCCAGGTGAGCGTTCATGCCGGCATTCATCGCGTTTTGCTTATCCTCTTCAAACGCGTTAGCCGTCATGGCAACGATGGGAATCTGATTTGCCCACCCATCTGGCAGGGTGCGTATCGCCCGGGTCGCTTCATAACCGTTCATCCTGGGCATCTGAATATCCATCAAAATAAGATCATACTGACCTGGCCCAGCTTTTTTCATCTTTTCTACCGCAATGTCGCCATCTTCTGCCGTATCAATGATCATGCCTTCATCTGACAGGATCTCCTGCGCGATCTCTCGGTTCAATTCGTTATCCTCAACAAGAAGCACTTTTTTGTTTTTCAGAATGGAAGCATCGATCGTTTCTGTTAATGCTGTATTTGTTTCAGCTGGGACGCTTTTTTCCATTTCAATATGAATAGTAGTTTTCGTTCCCTCGCCAAGCTTGCTCTGAATGTCGATGGTTCCGCCAAGAAGGCTAATGAGTTTTTTACTTATTGCCATGCCAAGTCCGGTTCCCTGAACCCCGGAAACAGTGGAGTTTTTTTCTCTTGAAAACTCTTCATAAATATGCTCAAGGTATTCATGAGACATGCCGATACCATTATCCTCAATGATGTAGTCATATCCATAACAATTGTCACGCAAAGCCGCTGTTTCCCGAATGGTGAAGCGTATCGTGCCGCCTTCCGGCGTGTACTTGACAGAATTGCTGATGATGTTCGTCAGGATCCTGTCTGTATGCAAACGGTCGGCAAGGGCAAATCCGTGCTCGACCGCGCTGAAATCCTCCTGGATATGAAGAGATTTCTGCATCGATTGCTTCACGATCGCCATCAGCTCTGAAGCCGCTTTTCTCAGATCCGTCGGTTCATATACGCAGTTAACGCTGCCGGATTCGATCCTTGCCATGTCAAGCACATCATTAATCAGAGACAACAGTTGCTTGCTGCCGATATTGATCTTATTCAGGCTGTCGATCACGGTTTCTTTATCATCGATATGGGAGAGAGCAATATTATTAAAGCCGATGATCGCGTTCATGGGCGTGCGTATATCGTGCGACATGTTGAACAGGAAGGTCGATTTGGCCCTGCTGGCCGCTTCAAGCTTACGGCTGTATTCCTTTTCCTTTTCGATCTCATCTGAAATATCCATAAAGGCGACGGTCGCTCTGGTGTTATCCGTTCCGCGCACAATGAAAACGCGCATCGTTTTTATCGTATCTCCAAAAACCTCACGGGTCGTGAAGGATATTTCACTTTGATTTTCCAGAATGCGCATCACTTTGGCGCTGTCCGACATGGTCCTCATCTGTTCCCGGTCTTCCGGATGGATGTGATTTTCAATAAAATTATCCATGGCTTGTTTGTCGCCGTCCATCGAGAATTCTTTCTGGAAATCATGGCTCATGTGGAGGATCTCAAAGCTGTTATTACGCAAATCAACGATGTAGGCCGAATTGAAGCTTTTCAGGAAATATTCCAGATAAACATTTTTTTCTTTTATTGTTTTTTCGGATATGGAACGGTTTACCGCAAGAAAGATCAAAGCGATCACAAGCAGCGTTACAGCAATCAGAATAAGAAGGTTATCCTTAACAAAATCTACCAAGGTATATTCAAAGCCCTTTGTGCCAAAGGTCAGTTCGATCGCGTTCAGGGCAGACTGGCTGATCAGATGATATCCTCTGTTCATCACCATGATCAATTCATTATTCTCTCTCAAAGCGGCATAGCAAACAGGGCATGAAGAAGTCAACGGCATTAAAAGATACTCGCTTTTTCCGCCAAGCCCTTCTTCATTCAGGGCATAAATGTGGGCTACCGCTCCATCCACCTCATGGTTTGTGAGGGCGCTCACCATTTCTTTTACAGAAGGAAGAGAGAATATCTCCGTATCCGGGAAGTTTTCCTTCACGAAGCTGATGCCTGGCCTGGTCCCGCCTGTCGCGATTTTTTTGATCTCAATGCTGCTTCCGGTGTTGAGACTCAAAAGACCCATAGGAACTTCCATGATCGTTTCCGAAATCGCAAAGCCGTTCTGCGACGCTTCATAATAGCTATGATATTCGGGGCACATCATATCGATGTCTCCACTTTTCAGAGCCGATCGAAGATCATCAATAGAGGGATAGAGTATCCATTCAATATCGATATCCGAAATATTCAGCAGCTCAAAAATCATTTCCGTCAATTCGATATAAGCGCCGGTAATGATCCCGTCAGCATTTTCATAGGCGTACGGCGCATCGTTTTCCATGCCGCCGATGCGCAGCTTTGAATGGCCTGTAAGCCATTCCTTTTCATCCTCCGTTAAACGATAGGAGGAGAGAGACTCATTCAGATATTTCTGCTGAAGGTTGGAAAACAAAAACGGGCTTACATCCTCAAGCATTTTCAGTGCAAAACTGATATCCTGTAAAAGATCTTCTCTTTCCCTTGCAACAGCAAAATAAACGTCCTGACTGCCCACCTCCTCAAGTGTTGTGAACTCCGAACCCGGAACTGTGTTGTTGATATTGAGGATATAATCTGCTTTTTCGTTCCGTACTGCCTCCCAGGCATCATCAAAACCGTTGCAATACACTTTTTCCATGGAAATGCTGTTTTCCTGTGCCCACTGGTCAAAAACGGTCTCTTCCAAGGCCCCCTTTACGGTGGCCAGTCTTTTCCCATTCAGGCGTTTACTGTCCCAAGCGGTTTCGGCCAGGTCTTTACTCAGGGTGGAAACATAATAATGTTCTTCATTGAGCACAAAATCGTGAAATAAAACCTGTTCTTTTCGCTCTTTGGTGGCAATGATGTTCGGCAGTATATCAATTTCTCCGTTCAACAGCTGCTCATACAATTCGCTGAAATCACCGAAAACGTATTCGAGCTGCCAGTGATTGTACGTTCCGATCTCGCAAAGCAACTCATAGGTAAGGCCGGATTGGTTGGACCCATCCGCTCCGCCTTCCATAAAATTTTCCATGGTGAAATAACCCACACGTACTTTTTTTTCAGTGAAGGCAGTGGATGCGAATGCCTGTAAAGGTAAGCCGCTTATAAGGATAAACGTTGTCAGCAGCAACAAAAGCACACGTTTCATGTATTTTTTCATAACAGTACCACCTTTTACTCAGAATAGTGGATTCGGAGCCGATCCGCACTGTTTTGATTATCATCAACACATTAGGTGAACATAATAACAAAGCCATATCTAATGCAGCAGTATCGAAATGGATACAACTTACTTACTATATAATTATAGCATGTATATCCATGATCTTCAACTTAATAAATATCCAAATTATGGTATAAAACCATTCGTTTTCTCTGCAGTACGCAGAGTTGTTTATCACATTCCGATGATAAGCATTCTTTCAGAACCTGGGATCAAAAGTAAGGCGCAAGCGGGGCTGTATTGAAATCGACTTCATCACTCTACACCTGTTGCATAAATTTGCCTTAGCTATTCATAATAGTGTAAACATATGCTTGATAATTGACAGCTTCCCGTTTATAATACAATAAAAGATCAGTGCAAGGTTCTGCGTTCACACGCAGCGTTTTCACTGAAGAATGAAAGGAGCAATCATGATGAAAAAGAAATTGTTCGCGTTCGTTATTTCCATGGTGATGTGTATTTGCTGCTTGACCTCGTTTACCCCGGCAAATGCTTCGTTAGAGAGTCGAATCTCGGATCTTGAAGAAAGAGCCGGTAGCCTGGAAACCGAAGTCAAATCAAAAATCAGCACTATACAAGAAACTATCAACAATATCCTAACACAGCTTTCCGGCGGTGTACAAGGACCCAAGGGTGACAAGGGCGATAAGGGTGACAAAGGCGATCCCGGTGAGATGGGTCCCACGGGTGAAAAGGGTGAACCCGGCGAACCTGGTCCCGAGGGTGAAAAGGGCGACAAG
>JAZLIA010000013.1:0-6162 GCA_045617125.1 Clostridia bacterium
AGTTCGCGGAGGGGATCCAGCGTTTTGATCTGATCGGCAACAAAGCGGAGGCTGTCTCCCGGCACGGAGGAAAGCAGATCCAGAATCTGCGGTGCCTGTTCAAGGGAACGCAGGATGGAAAGGCAATCCCGGGCATTGATGGTGCGGTAAGCAATGCGGGAGAGCAGTCGTTCGATATCGTAAACGCTTTTCAGCTTTTCACGCAGTTCCTGACTGATCACATACTGGTCAAAAAGGCTTCCCACGGCATTCAGTCTGTGGGTGATCATGTCAGGGTCGGTAAGAGGCTGCTCCACAAAACTGCGAAGCATGCGTCCGCCCATCGCAGTTACGGTAAAATCAAGTACGCTGAGCAGGGACCCCTTCTGTTTATGACCGCGCATGGTCTCGGTCAGTTCCAGATTGCGGCGCGTGGCGTTATCCAGCGGCATGGTTTTATCAGCCTGAACGATATGCAGGCTGCTGATGTGTACCAGAGAGTTTTTTTGGGTCTCCTGCAGATAGGAAAGCAGGGCTCCGGCAGAACTCACCGCTGCTGAAAGGCTTCTGTCCAGTCCAAGAGAGGTGAGTGTGGAAGCGCCAAAGTGGCGAAGCAGGGTTTCAGACGCATTCTGATACTGGAAAGAGGAGGCTTTGTATTCGCTGCAGCGGATAGAGGAACAGGGCTGTACCATGTCAGGATCGTTGCACAGCACCTCGCCGGGGTTAATGGAGGAAAGCAGGGAACGCAGCGTGTGATCGCTGAATATGAACTGCTGAGTGTAGAATTCGCCTGTGGAAACATCGCAGTAACTGACCCCCGCCTTTTTTGTGGAGATGCAGATAAAGCATAGGAAATTGTTGTTCCTTTCGCCGATAACACTGGTGTCAGTCAGCGTGCCCGGGGTGATGATCCGGATGATGTCTCGTTCCACGAGCCCTTTTGCCAGGGCGGGATCCTCCATCTGTTCACAGATAGCGACCTTGTAGCCCTTTTCGATTAGTCTGGAAACATAGGAATCCACGGCGTGAAAGGGAACTCCCGCCATGGGGGCCCGCTCTTCCAGACCGCAGTCCTTTCCGGTGAGCACCAGCTCCAGTTCACGGCTGGCAGTCAGCGCATCATCAAAAAAGGTTTCGTAAAAATCACCCACACGGAAAAAAAGCAGTGCGTCGGGGTTTTTGTCCTTAATGGACATATACTGCTGCATCATCGGAGAAAGTGCCATAAATACGATGCTCCTTCAATGGTCAATGGCATCCGCCGCAGGAAGAGCAATTGCCGGTGCAGTCGCCCTGCTTGGGATCCAGTACGGATTGAAGCTCATGATTTACCATATTCATCATATCCGTGAATTCGCCGCGGGCTTTCCTCATGGCTTGAGCCAGGGGCAATTGCTTCATTTCATCCTGAATGGCTGTCATTTCGTTGGAAAGCTGGCCCATTTTTTCAAAATCGGGATTCTCAGCCCGGGTGAGTTCTTCCATCACCTGACGCTTTTCATAGTATCTGGCTGAAAGCTCCGTCAGTGCGGGATCGCCAGAAGCGGCATCCTCAGCCATGCGCATGGTAAGATACTCTCTGGATACAGAAATGATTTTTGCCAGTTCCCTGGCTTTTTGCTGTACCTGGTCATTCATGATCTGTTCACCTCAGTTTATTATTTTTATGGAGTTCAATTTAGATCCGTTTATTCGATCACTTCTCCGCGAAGGGTGGTTTTGCCGTTTCCAGTGATGCGGACGCGCACCAGATCGCCCTCATGATGAAGGTTATCCCGGAAATTGACCGAGATGTTGCGGCCTGTTTTACCGGTCAGCATGTCGGGGTCTCTTTTGGAATTGCCGGTGATCAAAACGGTGTCCTCGGTTCCGCGCAGGGAGGAAAACAGTTCCAGCGTTTTCTTTTCCTGCAGACGGATAAGCCTTTCAATTCTTTCGGAAGCCACATCCTCCGGGATCCTGTCCGGCATCTGAGCGGCCTTTGTGCCGGTACGCGGGCTGTAAATGAAGGTGAAGGCACTGTCATAGCCAACTTGATCGGTGAGGGAGAGCGTATCCTCAAACTCTTCTTCCGTTTCGCCGGGGAAAGCCACGATCAGGTCGGTCGTGATGCCGATTCCGGGAACCGCGCTCCTTAGGGCTTGTACCCGCTCAAGGTACTGCTCCCGTGTATAGCGCCGGTTCATGAGCTGCAGGATTCTGTCGTTTCCCGATTGGGCGGGCAGGTGGAAATGCCGGCATATGGTTTCATTGCGCGCGATTTCTTCAATAAGGCGGTTGGAAAGATCCTTGGGGTGACTGGTCATGAAACGGATACGGGGAATTCCGCTTTTGACCACTTCATGAAGAAGAGAAGCAAAGTCCAGAGGGGAGTCCAGATCTTTTCCGTAGGAATTGACATTCTGCCCCAGAAGCATGATCTCCTTTACCCCATTTTTCTGAAGCTGATCCACTTCCAGAAGAATATCCTTCATCGTGCGGGAACGTTCCCGACCGCGCACATAGGGAACGATACAATAGGAGCAGAAATTGTTGCATCCATACATGACGGTCACATAGGCCTGATAGGAGGACGAACGCAGGGCGGGAATCCCCTCCGCCACAGTAGACTGTTCTTCGGGAACTGAAATCACGCGTTTAGCTTTAGTAACACACTGCCAAAGCAATTCGGGAAGACAATAAAAATTCCCGGTTCCAAAAGCCAGATCGATAAACGGATAACGGCGCAGGAGACGCTCGGCCATGCCGGGCTCCTGAACCATGCAGCCGCATATGCCGATCAGCATTTCCGGACGCTGTTTCTTGATCTCCTTGAGCCAGGTGGCATTGCCAAGGGCTTTTCGTTCAGCATTATCCCTTACGCAGCAGGTGTTGTGCAGAACCAGATCGGCTTCCTCTTTTGACGAGGCGGGGGTCATGCCCATCATGCCGAGCAGACCGGACAGCTTTTCACTGTCATGAGCATTCATCTGGCAGCCGAAGGTGACGATATAATAAGTGCGGGGACGTTTGTCCAGCTCGCTGAAACGACGGGCAAAATCAAACTGGCGCATGATCTCCTCTTCGGGGATCCTGATCGCTGATGCCATATTATTCCTCCGTGACCGGACAAATCCGGGCTGTTCTTTTTCGGGTCATTTCCATCAGACCGAGAGCTGTGAAACCGTGGATCACGGTTTTGACCGGGTCCTGCTTGAGAAAACCTGAAAATGCTTCTGCGACGGTTTCCCGGTCTTCATCGGTATCCATATCGACAAAATCGATGATAATGATACCGGAAAGATTTCTCAAGCGTATTAGATGCGCGATCTCCCGGGCGGCTTCCAGATTGAGCTTTCGGATACCGGCATTGCGGTCTTTTTTTATGCCGGGAAACTTGCCGCTGTTCACATCGATCACAGTGAGCGCTTCACAGGGATCCACTGTGATGTAGCCGCCGCACGGAAGCCAGATGTTTCTTTCAAGCCGCTTCCTGAGTTTATCATATACCTTGTGTATGGTGAAGGGATCCTCCATCGCGACATAGGGAAGCGGAAGCGTTTCTTCCCGGTCGGAGCATACATCTGTAAGCCCCTTTTCATCCCGAAGGATCATATCCAGTGTGGAGATCCTGTCATTTACCCGGGCAGGAGCAGAAAGCCGGGAAGCCTTTTCAAGAAGATCGTTCCAACGGCTTTGCAGAATGCTGATCTCGGAGATGATTTCATCTTCCTCTGCTTCTGCTGCCTCTGAACGGAGAATGAGTCCCATCCCTTCCGGGTGAAGCTGCTTGGCCCGCAGGTTCATTTGCTGACGGATGGGATCGGGTAGTCTGGAAGAAACGGAAATCTTTTTAGAATACGGGAGCAGGATTGCATATTTTCCCGCCACCGAGATATCCTGTGTTACATAGGCTGCTTTATTGCCTATGGGAGGCTTTTTTACCTGAACAAGCAGGGAAGAACCGGAGGATGGAATGCTTCTGCATTCCTCATAGGGCAAGAATCCGGTATGTTTTCCGTCCAGCGTCACAAATAATGCTTTGTTTCCTGGCTGGAACCGTTCCGCTTTGGCAAGAAAGATCTGTTCAGAGAGGATTTCCTTTGCCTGCGGCGAGCTTTTTTCATAGCGCACCAAAGACGTGCCGTCCATCACCGCATATTCTGTATGCGTGTCTGTATGACGGACAAGCAGGGTGCTCATAGGGTCTCGAGGGGCACGAGCTGATTTTCGCTCAGTCCCAGCAGCTGTTCACGGATCAAACGGAAACGCGGTGCTTCCATTCCGCGGAAAGCGTAGAATGCATTCAGGAAAAGATCCGGCTTGCAGGTCGAAGACTCTCTCAGATCCAGCACTGCGTAAATGACCCCGTCCTTGATTTCCGCTTCATGGATCATAGGACGCAGATCGCAGTTTTTATCGCCGGATTTGGTGTGGCGTACTGCGGGGATCTCTTTTTGCGCAAGAAAGTGTGCAAGATCTTCATCAAGCCGGTCATCGGCTTTTTCAGGGATACAGGCATAGCGTGCTGCGTAGCACAGGGACATTACGGAAGGGTGGGTGTCCTCAACTGCGTGGACCTCGATGCAGGGAAGGTCTTTAGGAAGGGTTGCAGACAGGACTGATTTGAATTCCTCTTCCGACATATCCTTTGCAAGGGGCACCTCCATCAGTTCTCTTTTCCCTTCGATCCCAACAGAGAGCGGGGAAGCGAAGCTGAGCAGAATGTGGGGATTGAAACCCTGGGAAAAACGGATGGGCAAACCGGACCTTCTCAGTGCGCGCTGCATCGTGCGCATCAGGTCAAGATGGCCGATAAACCTGAGACGGGCTTTTTTATTGAACACCGCTACCATTTTCATAGCAGGCACACACTCCTTTCTCTCTCTGAAGGCCGCAGCCGTTGCAGCCCTTCCGGCAATCCCGTGTCACAAGGGCTTGTTTTGAACGCTCATTTTCGATGCGGAGATAATCCTGAGTGACACCCGCATCGATGAAGGCCCAGGGCAGCAGCTCATCATAGCCGCGTTCCCGATTTGCATAGAAGGCAGGATCCAGCCCGCATTCGCTGAATGCTTCCAGCCACGCGTCATAGCGGAAATACTCATTCCAGCTGTCCAGACGGCAGCCTTTTTTCCATGCATGGTAGATCGCATCACCTACGCGACGGTCTCCTCTCGCGATCACTGCCTCCAGGAAGGAAAGCTCCGGTTCATGCCAGTTGAAGGTAACGCCCTTCACATGAAGATGTTCTCTGAGAGCGCTGATTTTACGGTTGACTTCCTCGATGGTATCCTGTGCGGCCCACTGGAAAGGAGTGAAGGGTTTGGGAACAAACACGGAAACACTGGCGGTCACTCTCAGTCCCTTGGCACGTGATCCCTTGGGAAGCGAGAAATAGCAGCCTACAACGCGTTCACACAGATGCCGTATGCCCACCAGATCTTCATCCGTTTCGGTAGGAAGGCCACACATGAAGTAAAGCTTCACACTGCTCCAGCCGCATTCAAACGCGTCTGTGACAGAACGTACAAGATCCTCTTCCGTGACCCCTTTGTTGATCACGTCACGAAGACGCTGAGTGCCCGCTTCCGGTGCCAGGGTGAGGCCGCTCTTTTTAACTTCCTGTGTTTCTTCAAGAGACTGCTTTACGATGCTGTCAATGCGCATGGAGGGGAGAGAGACGCTGACACGCTTTTCCTTGAACCGGTCCATCAGCCCGCGGATCAGCTCGGGGAGGCAGGAATAATCCCCACTGGAGAGAGAAGAAAGAGAAAGTTCTTCATAACCGGTGGCATTTTCCAGCTTTTCAGCCTGAGCAAAAAGCGTATCAAGGCTGCGCTCACGTACGGGACGGTAGAGCATTCCTGCCTGACAGAAACGGCAGCCGCGGGTGCAGCCGCGCATGATCTCCAGAACCATACGGTCATGTACGATATCGGTGTAGGGAACAGGAATCGAATCCGGATAGGCAGCGTGATCCAAGTCGGTCACGATGGCTTTGCGTACGGTTGCGGGAATGGTGTCATCCACGGGAACGAAAGACGCGAGAGTGCCGTCATCATGATAGGAGACCCTGTAGAAGGCAGGCACATACACCCCGCGCAGCTTGGCAAGACGGCGCAGCGTCTGCTCCTTTGTGAGGCCGGCAGCCTTTGCTTCCCGGACGGTCTTAACAAAATCCGCCATCAGTTCTTCCGG
>JAZLIA010000014.1:0-7967 GCA_045617125.1 Clostridia bacterium
ACTCAGGAGGCATGCTTATGGCTACCCAGATGATGAATATTTCTTCCTGAAACTTTTCGACATGAGCCGTCAGGATTATGTCAGGAATACACCATCACATAGAATATGTGATTGAACCACAAAATGCCCGAAAACCCCCGAAAAATAGGAATTGTTCTGTTTCCCGCACCACACCAAAACTCATGAGACATCATGTTTCATGAGTTTTTTTTGTCTGGAAAAGAGTTTGACCACAATTTAGACTGTAATTCAAATTTTGCCCGACTATCTGTTATCAATAATTGATGTTTGGCGACTTATTAAAGGTGTTGGTTGACGAGCTGGAAAAATTCATTGCGAACAGATAAACCAGATTCTATCAGATGCGAACTTGCTGGTTCTTTATATCGTCATAAAATGAACACGAGAAAGAAGGCTTCTGTGGCATGAGGCACTGTACCGATACTCGGTTTTTTACAAAATCAGTTTTGCTATTTTCCTAAATATACCGTATAATTATTGGGATCGGATGGGTATTTTCGGATGTTCCATTCAGTACTCTTCTGCTGACAAGACTGCTGAAGTAAAAGAGAGGAAAGCATATGCGCATAGTGATCAAGATCGGCACATCCACCCTTGCATATTCTACAGGTCATGTGAATATACGGCATATCGAATCGTTTTGCAAAGTGGTTTCGGATATCAAAAATTCCGGGCAGGAGATCATTCTGGTTTCATCCGGGGCAGTTGGAATGGGAATGGGCAAGCTGTCCTTACGGGAACGACCGCGGGAGCTTCAACTGAAGCAGGCCGCAGCTGCAGTGGGACAGTGTGAACTGATGTATACCTATGACCGGTTATTCGGTGCTTATAATCACACCGTGGCACAGATGCTGCTAACAGCGGCAGACCTGAACGACCAGGAGAGACATAAGAATGTGAACAGCACGCTGCAGACTTTGCTGGATATGCAGGTGATCCCGATCATCAACGAAAATGACACAGTTGCCACAAAAGAACTGGTGATCGGGGATAACGATACGCTGGCAGCGATCGTGGCTGCATCGGTCGGGGCAGATCTGCTTGTGCTGCTCAGCGATATAGACGGGCTGTTTACTGCAGATCCGCACTGTGATCCTGAAGCAAAACGGATACCGGTCGTGGAAGAGCTGACAGAGGAGATCCTCTCACTCGCAGGCGGAGCCGGCAGCAATGTTGGCACTGGCGGCATGGTGACCAAGCTGGAAGCGGCAGGCATTGCGACTAAGGCCGGATGTGATATGGTGATCGCCAACGGAAAGGATCCCGCGATCCTGTATGACATTGTGGAAGGAAGAAAAGTTGGAACCCGGTTTTTAGGGAGGAAAAAGAAATGACGACCTATGAACAGCTTTTCGAAGCACGCAAAGCCGTCTCGCATGTGCTTATGTGTACGGCTGAGCAAAGAAAACTTGCTTTGAACGCGATGGCTGACGCGATCCTGAAGCAGGAGGAGAAGATCCTTTATTCCAATGAACAGGATCTTTTACATGCGGATGGGAAAATCGCACCGGTCATGATGGACAGGCTGCTTCTTACCCCGGACAGGATAAAGAACATGGTGGAAGGGATTCGGACGGTTTCGGAACTGCCTGATCCCGTAGGACAGCAGCTGGAAAGCCAGGTGAGAGAGGATGGACTGAAAATCAGCAAGGTGTCTGTTCCTCTGGGCGTTGTTGCGATCATATACGAAAGCAGGCCTAATGTGACGGCGGATGCGGCTGCGCTTACCGTGAAAAGCGGAAATGTGTGTGTTCTGCGCAGTGGGAAAGAAGCGCATTCCACCGCGGCAGCAATCGTTCATGCAATGCAGGAAGGGCTGGCAGCAGCCGGTTTTCCACGGGAAACAGTCACCCTGGTGGAGGATACCAGCCGGGAAAGCGCAAATGTTCTGATGACTGCGAACGGTCTTGTAGATCTGCTGATCCCACGCGGAGGAAAGGGACTGATCAAAGCCTGCATAGAAAATGCAACGGTTCCCTGCATTGAGACTGGAACCGGAATATGTCATGTTTATGTGGATCGGGATGCGGATCAGGCGATGGCTCTTCAGATCCTGGAAAATGCAAAGAAGAGCCGTCCCAGTGTGTGCAACGCGGCAGAGGTTTGCCTGATCGACAGGGAAATACTGCCTGTTTTCATGCCTTTGCTGGATGAATGTATGACAGGCGGAGAGAAGACGGTGCAGCTGCGGGCGGATCAGGAATGCCTGATGTATTCACAGCATGCTGTACCGGCCGGCAAGGAGGACTTTGATACCGAGTTTCTGGATTATATATTGGCTGTTCACGCGGTTGAAGGGGTGGA
Organism: Clostridia bacterium; assembly: GCA_045617125.1. Classification (GTDB taxonomy): domain Bacteria; phylum Bacillota; class Clostridia; order Christensenellales; family Aristaeellaceae; genus ZC3RG03. The sequence continues at coordinate 2,326 of JAZLIA010000014.1, forward strand.
AGATGCGATACGCCATATCCGTCTGCATTCGACCGGTCACAGTGAAGCGATCATAACCGGGAATCCCGCTGCAGCAGCGCGATTTACTGCTGCAGTGGATTCTGCAGCGGTGTATGTGAATGCATCAACACGCTTTACGGATGGAGGAGAATTCGGACTGGGATGTGAGATGGGAATATCCACGCAAAAACTGCATGCCCGGGGGCCGATGGGACTTCGGGAAATGACCACCTATAAATATATCATCGAAGGAAATGGACATATCCGCCGCTGAGACGGGGAAAAAGCATAAGATGAATAAGGGTTTTAGCGTCCAAATTGAAGGAAGGAAACCCTTGAAAATCAACAATGGCTGTATTAAAATGGAAATGCGAAGAAAAGTAGATCATCTGGAACCAGTAAGGAGGAGAATGTGATATGAAATATCCTGAAACACCTCTTGGATATGCCAGGATGGCCTGTGACACAATGATGCGCCGTTATCCCGATGTGAATATGCTTCCGCCGCAGCAGAAGGACGGACGTGCTTCTTTTAATTATCATCAGGGCGTTTTCCTTACAGGCATGTCCCGCATATATGAGCTGACCCAGGACCTGCGTTATCTCGATTACATTAAGGACTGGGCCCAAGCTGTGCAGGATGAAAATGGGCATATACGGGAGTATGGTGGATGGCTTTCCATCACGACGCTGGATTTTCGGCAGCCCGCCAATGTGCTGGCCTTTCTGTATGAACAGACGAAGGACCGGCATTATGTGGACCTGATGAAGTATCTTGCTGATGATCTTGTTACCACTTATCCTCGTAACGATTACGGCGGCTTCTGGCATTTTTATACTACGCCGGATCAGATGTGGTTGGATGGTTTGTATATGGCTGGGCCGCTGCTGGCAAGGTATGCCCGTTACAGTGGAAAACAGGAATATCTGGACCTGGCTGTAAGGCAGATCTTTCTAATGTATGAAAACATGTTGGATCCGGTGACAGGATTGATGCGGCATGGCTGGGACCCCGGTAAGCATGCTGTGTGGGCGGATCCCGTGACCGGCTTGTCCCCCGAGGCGTGGGGACGCGCCTGCGGATGGTTTCCGCTTGCAATTGCGGATATGCTGGATGATATTCCTTCTGATCACCGAGACCGGGATCGGATCATTTCGATCCAGAAGGAACTGATCAAAAATGTGCTCAAATATCAGAGCGACGAGGGACGCTGGTATGAGATCATAGATAAATGGCAGCGGCCTGATAACTGGCCGGAAAACAGCAGTACCTGTCTGTTCATATATGCTATTGCAAAGGGAATCAGGAAGGGATATATCGATCCGGATGCTTATGCCGCTGCGAAACGGGCTTATGACAGGGTGATCGCCACGCTTCTCTCTGCTCCGGAAGGCGAGTTTTCCATGGGAAATATCTGTGTGGGCACCTGCATTGAAGAAGGAACCTATGATTATTATATTGCCAGGGGACGCACGGAAAACGATCTTCACGGAATAGGAGCCTTTTTGCTGATGGCATCAGAAATGGCCAAGTTGGAAAACACGGAATATGGCAAAAACTGAATCAAAAATATGAAAAGCGGAGGAAGAAAAAATGATCAACGGGATCGGTCATGCAGCTTTTAATGTGACGGATATGGAGAAAACCATCTCGTTCTATGAAAAGACCCTGGGCTTCAAAAAAGCTTTTGAAATTCCAAGAGAAACGGGGGAGCCCTGGATCGTGTATATGTATGGCGGAGGGGACCAGTTTGTGGAATTATTCTATGGCGCTGAAAAACAGATACCGTACCGGGATGAAAATGCAGGCTTTTTCCATCTTTGCCTCACGGTAAAGGATATCCGGGAAGCCTGGCAGCGGATCATTGATACCGGAGCGCCGCAGGATGATGCCCCCAAAACAGCGGGGGATGGAAACTGGCAGTGCTGGACTCACGACCCCGACGGCGTGAAGCTGGAACTGATGGAGGTGGGCGAGAACAGCCTGCAGATGAAATATCTGAAAAGTTTGATGAATCCTTGAACTGCCCGGAGTAAATGAGGATGAGCATATGGAATTCAAGAAGATGAAAATCGCAGTGGTGGGCTGCGGTTTGGTGAGTCATGTGTATCTGAGAAATCTGACCCGCCTTTTCACGATCACCGAGGTGGTCGCGGTGGCGGATCTGAAACATGATTTGGCTGAAGAGGCAGCCCACACCTATGGTATTCCCCGGATCATGACTGCGGAGGAGATCGCCTGTGATTCTGAAATTGAACTGGTGGTGGTGCTCACCGCGACAAATGTACATTATCAGGTGATCCGGCTGATGCTTGAAAACGGGAAGCATGTTTATACGGAAAAGACCATGACTTCCGATCTTTCTGAAGCACAGGAGTTGGTACGCCTGGCAGATGAAAAGCACCTTTATCTTGGCGTTGCTCCGGATACGGTGCTGGGTGCTGCGATCCAGACTGCACGCTGGGCGATTGATCACGGCATGATCGGGGATGTGACCTCCTGTGCTGTGAGCATTAACCGGGCTCAGTGTCTCAACTCGGAAAGGTTCCGCTTTTTACGCGGAAACGGCGGAGCCTTACCCTATGATGTGGGTATCTACTATGTTGCGGCACTCCTGATGCTTTTGGGTCCTGTAAAAGAGGTGACCGGCTTTGGTACCGGCGCACCTGTATGGGAAAAACAATTTCTTTATAACACGGAGGATCCGGATAGCTGGAGGATTCCCGGGAATAATGTGACTGCGGGAAGCGTCCGCTTTGAAAATGGTGCGGTAGGCATACTGCATTTTGATGGAAACAGTATCGGAAATGAGCTTTCGGTGTTCCGCATCTTCGGCACGGAGGGCATTCTTGAACTGGGAGATCCGAACCGATTCGGTGATCCGGTCATTCTGAGAAAGCCGGAGGGAGAGCCCTGTTCACTGCCTTTCACCCACGGATACAGGGGCGGATCGGTGCTCCCCGATGCCACTGATTTTGAGAAGGGTTACGGAAACCGGGGTATCGGCGTTGCCGAAATGGCCTGGGCGATCCGGAAGGGAAGGAAAAACCGGCTGAGCAAGGAAATGGGCCTGCATGCACTGGAAATCCTTTGCGGTCTGGATATTGCCGCGGAAACCGGAAATAAGTATGTTATGACCTCCACCTTCTCTGTTTTGCCTCTCAAGAGCGGATACTACGAAACCATGTGGAATGGGGGAGCCAGGGCTGACGCGGAACGTTCCCTGATCGATTGAGGCATGACGGCTCAGCAGAGGAATGCTTCTTTCATACACCGTAATGAGCCAGCGTTGACCCCAAAATAGAAAATAAAAAAACAAAAAATTGATTTGATTTGTGTGGGAACCATTCGGCTTTATCACTCGTATATATAGATGGGCCCGCGAAAAAGGGCCAAAATAAAAAGATGATGGAGGTTTTCTTATGAAAAAGATTCTTGTGTTTATCCTGGCAGCAGTCCTTGCGATGGTTTTTGTTTCAGCGTGTGCCGAAAGCTTTGGCATGGTCAATCCCTGGTCCGAAGTGGAATCGCTCGAGGAACTGAATGAAAAAGCGGGAACTTATCTGCAGCTCCCTGGCGTGATGGGAGTGGAAGTAAAAGCATACCGCCTGATGAATCAGGGAGAAACTATGATCGCAGAAGTGATCTTTACTGTGAATGGTACAGAATATTCGCTGCGCGGAGCAGGATGCGTGGAGGATGTTTCCGGTGTTTATCTTTCCGATGGAAAAACTGCCTTTGAAGGAAAAGAGTATGACAGCTTTGCCGTTGTGGCTACGGATGAGATGAAGCTGGCCCGCTGGCTGAACCTGGATGGACAGTATATCCTGTACGTAATGGATGAGGGTAAAATGGACGATGTAACTTTTGCCGGCATTGCGGATGAAATGCGGACACTGACAAACCGCTTTGTTCTGCCGGTTATTGAAGAAGGAACCTATTATGATTCCTACAGCATGCGTGCCTATGCCACTGTGGCCCTTACGGAAGACGGATGCTATGATATTGAAGTGCATTGGTCGGATTCTGCATGGGAAGATAACGTGTGGAACATGACCGCATCCATGATGGAAGATGGATTGCTTGTTTATGATGACTGCGTTGCAAAAAACGTTGTGACCAAGGAGGATGGTTCCTTTACAGAAAACTATGCCAATCTGCTCCCGGATGGTTATTTTGCAGTGTCTGAGGGCAAGCTCCTGTGGACCGGTGCAGCGGATGAAAGCTGCAGAGAATGTGTGTTTGAGCTTGCAGGAAAGTAAGAAAACAGCATCACAGGGCTGTGAAAATTTCATATAAATCAAGAGGATTTGAAACCGAAATGGTAACAAATCCTCTTTTTATGATAAAAATAAATGCAGCGGTCAACGCTCCGTGCCTGAAATTTCCATCTGTATTTCATTGCCGGTATAACTGAGCAGTTTTGGCAGCGTACATTTTCCACAACAGAAAAAGCCCGAAAAGCCTATTGTTTCAAAGGTTTTCAAGTAAAAGAAAGGGCGCTCCTAAGCAAATTATGAGCGTGTATCCCGATACTTTTTTTCAATCGAAGCAGTCTTCTCCCGAATTTCATCCGCAATCTGCCGACAGAGCTTTGCAGAAAGCCCTGCCGATTTACCAACGGCAAGCAATTCCTTCAATCCAGGATCTTTGCCATTGCCATTCACGGCTGTTGTGTGTTCACCATAATAGGTCGTGCTCCAGGTCAGATCATATGCAGGAGATGGATGCCAGCAATCATGTTTGGCATCATAAATCCAGCTGAAGTTTTTAGCATGGTCATCGCGATTGTGCGCAAACACATTGAAGCACATGCGACGGAACATCTGTACGAGATCTTCCTCATTGCTTCGTGACAGGATGCCGGTCAGCTTCATTAGGGTGTTATAGTCCATTGATGCACTGCGCCAATCAGTCTCCAGAATAGCGGCAGCAGATAATGTATGTCTGCGCAGTCCATTATCCCGATCAAAGCGACGGATCGAAAAGTAACCATCACATTGACGGGATGACATGAGCTTTGTCTACGGAACAAGAATTCCGCAAGACGCTGCTGTGTCCATTTATTCCTTTTCCATCACGCCGACATTAGGCATGTCGCCGCTTGCAGGGAATTTGATGATCCACTCATCGGTCATGACTTTCGGTCTTGCGCCGCCGCTGCTGCTGCCAAGTCGGAAGAGTTCATCAAGATCGCTTACATCCTCATGATTCAAAATTGTGCTGCAACGGGCAGACAGCTCATCCAGATCACCGAGAACAGAATCATGCTGCACATCCCATGCCGGTCGATAAGTCAACGCACCCATGCCAGACGCACCGACAATGGCTAATCTTTCAAGCGGCGAAACCGAATCAGAAGAGATCCTCTTCTTCCGCAGCATTCGGTCCACCAACAAACGCCCCCATGCATCCGGCAGACTGTCAGCGAACACGCCCCATAATCCCTGGAAGGTTGTCGATACAGGGACAAACACCTTCTGCTCAATCGGAAGAGAGAACGGACTGACAGCAAAGCCGGCCTCCAGCCACTCCTCAGAATAAGCGAAGGCATATTTGTGCTGATTGGTCTCAGCCATCGTGCCCACAAAGCGGTCATCCAACCAGACTTCAAGCTTAGTTTCTTTCACGGATGACCTCC
>JAZLIA010000015.1:0-15422 GCA_045617125.1 Clostridia bacterium
CCGACCAGGACTGGTCGATCCTCTCGCTTATTACCTGAGAAATACTTGAAACCATGTTACGATGTAGCGCCGTATACCTGACCGGTACGTACGGTGCAACGGGAGGGGCGAGGGTTAACACCCTCCCTCTACCCTATTGAAAACTTGTGTGCTGTGCGTAAATAAAGGCACGAGTGTGTTTTTTGCTTGCATATATTGCAGCATTGGTGTATAATCCGCTTGCCTCATCATAAGGGACAGGAATGGAGGAAAAAGCATGTTCAGGAAATGCCCGCGTTGCGAATTGAATTATATTCGTGATGAAGAAAAGTATTGTAAGGTATGCCTTCGCGAAATGAAGGGTGAAGATAAGAAAGACGAAATCGAGCTTTGTACCATCTGCAATGAAAACATGGCGATCCCTGGTAAGGATGTATGTCTGTTCTGCTTGAAGGAGATGAATCGTCAGCAGGGAAATGATAAGGATGACGATGATGCTCCCGCGCCGCTGGATGATCCCAATGTGGATATTGATCCTGTGAGTTCTATGGATGAGATCATTCCCGATATTCAGGAGGACGATATTCCCGAAAAGGAATACGGCGAGATCGAGAGCAACCTTTCCCTTGACGAAATGGGTGAGGATGAAGACAGGGAAGAAGAGGATTCCGACAAAGAGGAAGAAGAGCAATGACGCGTCTTTTTGCCATAAGCGATCTGCATCTTACCGGAGGGGACGATAAGCCGATGGATGTGTTTGGCGACCATTGGGAAAACCATTTCGGAAAGATCACGGGCTATTGGCAGGAGAATATTACAGACCAGGATGTTATTCTGATCGCGGGGGATATTTCCTGGGCAATGCAGCTGGATAATGCGCTGGATGATCTTCATATGATCGGGGATCTTCCGGGACATAAGGTACTGCTGCGCGGCAATCATGATTATTGGTGGAGCTCGGTCACCCGGGTGCGCGACTGTCTTCCGGAAAAAATGTACGTGATCCAGAACGATGCCGTTCGTATAGGAGATCATGTTTTCTGCGGTTCCCGCGGCTGGGGAACTGAAGAAACGAAGGAAGATGAAAGGATCTTTGCAAGAGAACTGCTTCGACTTGAAATGAGCCTGAAGCAGGCGGAACGTCTGGGCGGAAGCATAACGGTATTATGCCATTATCCTCCTGTGACAGAAAAGGGTGAATTGACTCCTGCAGGAAGGATCATCTGTTCTTATCCTGTGAAACGTGTGGTTTACGGTCACCTTCATGGCATACAGACACCGGTTTTTAATGGGGTGGTCAATGGAATACCGTTTTTCTGCACATCCTGCGATAAGATCGGTTTTCAACCCATCAGGATCGATGGTGGGGAAGAAAGCATCACATGTGGTGAGTGCTGACTTAAATAACTGAATACGGATGCCTTTTGTGCATTGAACGGCCCATAAAATGGCGGGCCGTTCTTCTTTTTTACCCTCCAGGTGGGTGAATGAAAAAAGAGATGATAATAAAAAGCAGGGAGAAGGTGAGCTTCAAAGGAAGCACTGCGAGTGGCGAAAGATTATTTATTAACAAATTATTACAAATATTGAGCACAAAAATAGGATGGGATCCATTATTATTTCAATATATCGTGGTGCTGCCGACGAACATCTTACTATATGTCGAAATCAATGAAAAAAACAATGAAAGACATGTAAAAAATCAGTCAAAAAAGCGGAATTTAGTTGTTCAAATATTACAAATGTATTACGGATGCGCGCTGCGTTATGAAAAATGATTGTTAATTTTACTTGCGCAATCGAAAAAAGTGTCATATAATGGTGTCCGAGGCCAAAAAGTGGTGGACAAGTGTCAGATTGTGTGGTGATAAATATGCCTGACGAGAAAAAGGAGATCGGAACGCGGTCGCAGGAAACCGGCAGCTTGGAAGCTGAACAGGATTTCGATAACCTTTTTTTGGGATTTACCGGCTGTTTTAACCACGGGATCGATGCAAAGGGACGTGTGATCGTTCCTGCCTGTTACAGGGAAGCACTGGGGCAGCAGTTTGTTGCTGCACTTACGTTGGACAGGAAAGCCATTGCACTTTATCCTACCCGGGAATGGATGATGGAACGGGACAGACTGATGGGTCTGGCTCAGAAGGATGCCCGGATGCTGCCGATCTACTCCTACATGTGCAAGTACTCTTATCCGTATTGTGAAACTGACGCGCAGGGAAGAGTTCTTCTGCCGGCAAAACTGCGTTCCAAGGTGCTTGGCGGTGCTCAGCTTGCCGAGGTCAGCGGCGCCGGTAACTATGTGAGAATTGTGGATGCCAGTGTGGGCGAAGAGGAAGACGAAGCGATCTTTGAAAATATACCTGATGTTCTGGCATTTATTGCCCAGATCCAGAGCCGATAAGGAGCATACAGCCATGACGCGCGGAAAAAACACAAATAAATACACAACAGGCGGTCAGCGAATGATCCCCGATCAAAGAATGAATATCAGCGGCACGCTCACGGTTCCCGGCGCGGAAACAACGGAAACGAACCGTATGGATGTTTATGTGGCCAGGGAAGAAGAGATCCGTCATAATAGGCGCAGGATGCATGATGTTTCGGGAAAAAGTGCGTTGGCGGTACTGGGCAGCATTGCGGCTGTGTTTGCAATACTGATCCTTGTTCGCGTAGGAACAAAGATGACGCTCAATCATGATATTTCTGTTTTGAACAGCCGCTTAGAAGGAATATGCAATGAACTGATAACGCAGGAAAAGGAGATCGCGGATGCGAGAGATTCCGGACGCATCTGCTACATGGCTGTTAACAAAATGGGTATGGTGAATGGTGATGGTGCGGATACGGTTTATATCACCCTGCATGGAACGACGGGTTATTCTGTGAGCGAAGGCCCCCTGATGGGGATGCGGACAGGGTCGAATATCGGATATTGACGGCTTTACCGAAGGAGACAAACGTGAAACTGAGCGAATTGGCCAAATCGGCTGTGCATGAAGTGATCCGCACGGTAGGGGAATGCGAGATCGAAAACATTACGATGGATTCCCGGGTTGAAAACAGAAATGGGCTGTTTTTTTGCGTGACAGGGGCCCGCTTTGACGGGCATACATTTGCTGCTCAGGCTATCAGGAACGGCGCAGTAGCCCTGATCGTTGAAAGATATCTGGAGGAATTGAACGTACCCCAGATCGTCGTGTATAGTACCAGAAAGGCCATGCCTTTGATGGCAGCGGCATTCTTTGGCTATCCTGCCAGAAAGCTGCGGATGCTGGGCGTGACTGGGACCAAAGGAAAAACGACTACCAGTTTTCTGATCAAATCCATCATGGAGGCGGCTGGGTTCAAGGTGGGCTTGATCGGCACCACCGGGAACATGATTGGGAACGAGTATATCAAGAGCGAATTTACGACTCCCGAACCCATTGAGCTTCACAGGACCCTTCGGCAGATGGTGGATGCCGGTGTGGATGTCGTGAGCATGGAGGTTTCTGCCCATGCCCTGGAAATGGGCCGTCTGGAAGGGATCACTTTCGAAGCGGGTTGCTACACCAATTTTTCTCAGGATCATCTTGATTTTTTTGGAACGATGGAGCGCTATTTCCAATGCAAAAAGAGCTTCTTTACTCCAAAGTGGCTGAATAATGCCGCGTTCAATGCGGATGAGGAAACCACTCCATGCATTCTGGACGGGATCAAGGTTCCGTATTCCACTTATGGGATCTGTGAAAATGCCGATATCTATGCCCGCGATATCGAGATCAATGAAAACGGAGTCAGTTTTCTGGTAAAGCTGTTCAGCCTGAAGGAATTCCCGATTCGCCTGAGCCTGACTGGAATGTTCAACGTATATAACGCTCTTGCCGCAACTGCGGTGGGACTTATCTGCGGCGTGGGTCCGGACGAGATCAAAAAGGGTCTCGAGAACGTGACCAGTGTGCCCGGCCGAGCTGAGATGCTGGATACTCATACAGAATACAAGGTTTTGCTTGACTACTCTCATTCGCCGGATGCGTTGGAAAATATTCTGAGCGCAGTGAAAGCATTCTGTCGCGGAAGGATCATTTGCCTGTTTGGATGCGGCGGAGACAGGGACCAGGGAAAACGTCCCATGATGGGTGAGATCGCCGGAAGAATGGCGGATTTTTCGATCCTTACCAGTGATAATCCCCGCACGGAAGATCCGATGGAGATCCTGAATGCGATCGAAGAGGGTATAAAAAAGACGGATGGTAAATATACTGTGATCGAAAACCGGAGAGAAGCGATCCGTTACGCGCTTGGATATGCCAAAGAGGGAGATATCGTGATCCTTGCCGGAAAAGGACATGAAACCTATCAGGAAATCATGGGTATCAAACGGCCGTTTAATGAGAAGACTGTTGTGAAAGAACTGCTGGAAGAGATGCAGAACTGACGGAGGAAACGATGCAATACATTCATATTGGGGCCTTTATTCTGGCGGCAGCGGTCGTGCTGGCGATGATGCCGCTTTTTTTGCCGTTTCTGAAAAAGCTGAAGTTTGGTCAAACTATCTATGAACTGGGGCCGCAGGCTCATCTGAGCAAAAACGGAACGCCGAATATGGGCGGGATCCTGATCGCTGCCGGAACGATCCTTGCTTCCGTGATCGGCACGGTTTTGATTCTCGACAGAAACCGGGAACCGTTTTTCAGCCTAAATAATCTTCTGTGGCCGATGCTGTTTGTGACACTGGGAGCGATGGCGATCGGTTTTAGCGATGATTTCATCAAGGATGTAAAAAAGAATCATGAGGGATTGAAGCCCCGGCAAAAGGTGGCAGGTCAGGTCGTGGTAGGCTTGATCCTTTCTGTGTTCTGCTATTTCACGGTAGGCCATGACGTGCTGCTTCCCTTTACAAATAAGAGCTGGGACCTGGGGATCTTCTATATTCCCCTGATGACAGTACTGGTGATTTTCATGACAAACAGTGCTAATTTACAGGATGGCGTGGATGGGATCCTTTCCACGGTCACCACAGTGGGAATGGCGGCGTTTGGGCTGATCGCCCTGCTGATGGATAAAGCAAAGGCGGGCATCAATGGGGATCTGTCTGTTTCTGCTCTGTTTTCTTTTGCCATTTGCGGCGGCTGTGTTGGATTTTTGTTTTTCAACCGTCATCCCGCAAAGATCTTTATGGGCGATACGGGAAGCATGTTTATCGGCGGAACGATGGTTGGTGCGGCAATGCTGCTGAAAAGCCAGTTCCTGCTGATCCCAATCTGCTTTACCTGCGTAATGAGTTCTGTATCCGTGATCATGCAGACGATGTATTTCAAATATACCCGGAAGAAAACCGGTACAGGAAAGAGAATTTTCAAAATGACACCGATCCATCATCATTTTGAATTGAGCGGAATGAGCGAAAATAAAATCGTGATCATGTATATGATCGTAACGCTGGTACTGAGTGCATTGGCTGTGCTGTCCATGACCGGGTTTTATGCCTGATAAAAAATCCCTTCGGGGATTTTTTTGAAAATAGGAGAATATAAAGAAAAGAGATTGCGTATGGAAAGGATATATGATGGGAAAAAGATCCTCATTCTTGGACTTGCGCGCAGCGGGATCTCCGCCGCGGAACTGCTTTGCAAAAACGGAGCGCAGATTACCCTGTCTGATCGGAAAAATCCGGGGGATTTTGATGATTCACTGAATCGTGTGATCGGGATGGGCAGCCGCCCCGTGCTGGGCCGGGATGTGGACAGAGAGCTTTTGCAGAATCAGGATATGATGATCATTAGTCCCGGAGTTCCGATTGATGCTCCTGCGGTAAAGCTGGCACGGGAAATGGGCGTTCCTGTGATCGGTGAGATGGAAGTGGCTTCGCGCCTGCTTCCGTGTCCCATGATTGCTGTGACCGGCACGAATGGAAAAACGACCACCGTGTCACTGCTTGGCGAGATCTTTCGGGCTGCAGGAATAAAATGTCATGTTTGCGGAAATATCGGCTATCCGGTTTCAGCGGCGGCTATGGAGTGCAAAGCGGAGGATATGGTAGTGTGTGAGGTTTCATCTTTCCAGTTGGAAAGCATTGAAGCCTTTCATCCGCTTTCAGCAGCCATTCTCAATATAACGGAAGATCATTTGAACCGCCATGGAACGATGGAAACATATGTCGGGCTGAAAAAACATATCTTTGTTAATCAGTCTGGAGAGGATTATGCTGTTTTGAATGCAGATGATCCCATCACGTGCACCCTTGCGGAAGGACTGAAAGGAAAGGTTCTTTGGTTCAGCCGTAAGCGGGATGTGGAAAACGGAGCATTTGTACGGGATGAAAAAATAATCCTCAGAAAGAACGGGGAAGAAAGCACGGTATGTGATGTGAATGACATCTATATCCCCGGCCCGCATAATCTGGAAAATGCTCTTGCCGCCGCTCTTATGGCCTGGACCAGAGGTGTAGATCCAAAGGTGATCTGCCGGGTGCTGAAGGAATTCAAAGGCGTTGAGCACCGAATCGAATTTGTCAGGGAACTGGATGGCATACGCTATATCAATGACAGCAAGGGAACGAATACGGATTCCACCATCAAAGCCGTAGAAACAATGACAAGGCCAACTGCGATCATTCTGGGCGGGTATGATAAGCATGTGTCCTTCGTGCCTCTGGCAAAATGCATGAAAGCCTCTCCTTATATAAAACATGCCGTTTTGATCGGGGTGACAGCGGATCAGATCGAACGGGAGCTTGAACAGGAGGGCTTCACTTCGATATCCCGGGCTGAAACACTGAAGGAAGCGGTGCTGAAATGCCGGGAAAGCTGTTCAGAAGGATCGAATGTGCTGCTTTCTCCCGCCTGTGCTTCCTTTGATATGTTTTCGGATTATGAACAGCGTGGACGGATCTTCAAACAGATTGTTGCAGAATTGAAGGGAAAGAAAGAAGATGCCGAATGATCAGGTGCCGGGTGGAAATGAACCGTATGAAATGCCGGTGAACGCTCCGGTCACAGAAATGCAGAAGGGCCGGGAAAACGCGACTCCAGGAAAAAAGAAACGCAAGGGAAAGGGGATCCTTGTTTTCATTTTGATCCTTGCGCTGCTTCTGGTTTTGAATGAAACGGTGTTCAAGGTGAAGAATATTCAGGTGATGCTGGAATTTGATGCGGCTCAGGCTTCAGGAGACCGGCAGAGGACTGTCGGGGAAGTGCTGAAAGCGGCGGGCATCACATCCTATCCCAACTACTTTCTGATAAACGAAAATAAGATCGCCCGGAATGTAAATAATGACCGGTATCTGAAATATGTGTCTCTGGAAAAGGTGTTTCCCAATAAGATCATTCTGACAGTGAAGCAAAGACAAAACCGGGCTTATCTTGTCGTGATGGGAACGACCTACATTATGGATGAAGAGGGAATGCTTCTTGAAAAAACCGACGGAATGCTGCCTGGTGTGGATCTGCTGACCATTACGGGGATCATGCCTAAAAACCGCATCGTCGGAAAGATCCTTGTGCCTGAAAAGCAGGAACAACTGGAAGCGTATTCGGAAGTGACCGGAACGATGAGCAGCCTTGGGATCCTGAATGATTACGCGGAACTCAATCTGGCTGACGCAGGAGATATCTATCTGGTCACCAAGGACGGTTACACGGTTCATGTAGGAAGCACGGAGGAGATTAGGCCGAAATTGAAAACAGTGATGTATGTGCTTGGTGCTTTGCGCAGCGAGGGAAAGAAGGGCGGCATTCTGGAAGTAAAAAAAGTGGGAGAAGTGATCTATACTCCCGATGGCTTGTAAAAAAGATGCTGATACCGGGATCAAACCCAAAAAGATAAAATTTTCTCTTGCAAAATTATCACAGATTGGTTACAATAAGATGACCGAATAAATATCTGTTATTCGGCTGTCCGTTTATGTACATTCTTTATCAAAACAATGACCAAGGCTCGGGAGAGGATAGGACATGAAAAACACAATCAACGCGTTGGAATTTGGCACCAGCAAGATCGTGGCGCTGATCGCTGAAACTGCTCCGAATATGCGCTGCGACATCATTGGAGCCGGCAGTGAGTATTATGACGGTTTTCTTTCCGGACACTGGAATGCTCCGGATACGTTGAATGACAGCATTCGGAACGCGATCGCTGAAGCTGAAAATCAATCCAAAACGCGTGTGCGTGAGATCAATATTGGCGTTCCTGCCGAGTTTTGCACCGTATATACGGTAGAAGCCAAAGTGGAACTGCAGGGAGTGGATCCGAAGGTAACGGGGAAGGATATTGATGCTCTGATGAATCATGCCACCGAATCCATCGGCGAGATCAGAGGCAATATCATCCATCGCAGTCCCGCCTGGTTTATTGTGGATGACGGTAAAAAAACGCTGGAGCCGGTGGATCAGCGCGGTTCTGAGCTGAGGGGCATGATCAGCTTTATCGTAGCCGATAATTTCTTCCTGGAGGATGTTACCAACCGCCTTACAGCACTTGGATATAATGTGACCGGTTATTTTGCTGCTCCGATCGGGGAAGCGATGCTTTTCATTCCCGATGAGGAGAGGGACCGTACCGCCGTACTGGTGGATGTGGGATATCTCAGCACGGATGTGATGACGGTGGAAGGAGACGCTCTTACCAGTCTTAAGGTGATTCCTACCGGCGGCGGCAACATTGCGGCAGATCTGGCTTACGGGCTTAATATTTCCCTAAATGCCGCGGAACAGATCAAGCGCCAGTATGTGTTTGGCCTCAAAAATGTACATAATTCTTTTGATATCACCGATTCGGATGGAAATACCCAAAGCTTTGCCCATGATAAGGTGGAAAAGATCATGGAACCCAGCGCAAACGCGCTTTGTGAAGAGATCAAGAAGGCCATTGATGAGAGCGGAGTGAAGCTCAGCAACTGGAGTCCTGTATATCTTACAGGGGGCGGTCTGTGTATCAACCGCGGCGGAAGGGATTTTCTTTCCACCCGCATCGGTAAGCCTGTGAAGGAACTGCCCAGAAAAGCGGTGAAGCTCTGCAGCCCGGTTTATTCAACAGCACTGGGTCTTTTGGATCTGATCATTGATATCGTAACAAGTGCCAGGAACAACAGCGGTGTGAGCGGGTTTTTCCGCAATCTGTTCGGTTCCTGATAAGTTTTACAGCCTTAAGTAATAGGAGGAAACGATATGTCCTTTGAGATTCAACTGGATCAGCCTTCCTTTGCGACGATCAAGGTGATCGGTTGCGGCGGCGGCGGAACGAATGCCGTGAACCGCATGGTTGAAGCGGGGCTTCGCGGTGTGGAGTTTATTGCGGTCAATACGGATCGGCAGGCTCTTGCTTTGAGCAAGGCGGATAAGAAGATCCAGATCGGTGAAAAGCTCACAAAGGGGCTGGGCGCAGGCGCGGTTCCTGATATTGGACGGCGTGCGGCGGAAGAAAGCAGGGAAGAGATCGCTGAGGCCATCAAAGGGGCGGATCTGGTTTTTGTTACCGCAGGCATGGGCGGTGGAACCGGCACAGGCGCTGCGCCTGTAGTGGCGCAGGTGGCCAAGGAATCCAACTGCCTTACGATCGCAGTGGTTACCAAGCCGTTTAATTTTGAGGGGAAGCAGCGGATGAAAAATGCCGAAGTCGGCATTAATGAACTGAAGCAAAGCGTGGATACCCTCGTTGTGATCCCGAACGACCGTTTACTGCAGGTGGTTTCCAAGGGAACCACGCTGATGGAAGCTTTCAGGATCGCTGATGATGTGCTGCGTCAGGGCATACAGGGAATCAGTGATCTGATTGCCTTGCCTGCGCTGATCAACCTGGATTTTGCCGATGTGAAGACGGTCATGGAAAGCGGCGGAATGGCCCATATGGGTATTGGTGTGGGACATGGAGATTCCCGCATGGTGGATGCGGCGAAGGATGCGATCGCAAGTCCGCTGCTTGAAACCAGGATCGACGGCGCCCGCAGTGTGCTGATCAATGTGACCGGCGGAAGCGACATGAGTATTCTGGATATCAATGAAGCGGCTAACCTTGTGATGGAAGCGGCTGACAGTGAAGCGAACATTATCTTCGGCGCGGGGATCGACGAGAGCCTGAAGGATGAAATTCGTATTACGGTGATCGCCACCGGGTTTGAAAAGGGTGTTATGCAAAGCACCGAGGCGCGTAAGCCGGCACAGGTGTCCTATAATCCCTATGAGAAGAGGACAACTCCTCAGACGATCAACATTCCCTTTGAAACTCCTGCCCCTCAGAATACCGAAACTGAGCCCAGCTTTTTCCCGGGAGGCGGGAAACCTGCAATGGCTCAGCCTGCAAAGACTTCTCCGATTTATGCGCCTGTGCAGCAGCCTTCCTATACCCAGCCGGTGTTTAATCCAAACGCCTACAGTGCACCAGCATTTAATCAGCCTGCTGCCTACAGCGCACCTGCGTTCCTGCAGCCGGCTCAGGCCAATACCACCTTCCGACCCATGCCTGTTCAGCCTGCGAAGCAGGAAACAGGCGTGCAGCAGCCGTCTTACCAGAGCGCGAAACAGGATTATACTGAGAAGGATGATCATGGCGTGCCTGCTTTCCTGCGCAGGGATCGAAAGGAACAGAATCGATAAAAGAATATCGAGCAAACAAACAAGAGGCTGTCACTGCGACAGCCCCTTGTTTGTTTGACGGTGCGCCCGGAGGCACGCGTATCTATTGGGTGAAAGCGACGAATCCACCTGGCATTGGGAAGGAAATACGCTTAACGATACGATCCAACAGACAACAGGAATGGGGATGCTTTTTCTGTTAACGTACCATCTCAGATCATTTTTCTGTAGAATGTTCAGCACATCACGATAATTCATTCTTTGGATTCCGAATTGTAACAACAATTCTATTTCTATTGACAAAGCAAGTATACAATCGTATACTATCAAAGTAGACAGCTGTTTACTATTCCTGTAAGGAGGATCATGACAATGCAATGCACCGAGGCTGAATGGAAGATCATGGAGGTTCTGTGGGATCGCGCCCCACGTACCATTGCTGAAATTACCAAGGCATTGGAACCCAGTACCGGTTGGTCCAGGCATGTGGTAATAACTCTGCTGAAGCGTATGGAAGAAAAGGGAACCGTAACAGTGGATGACAGCGGTCCCGCCAAGCTCTATACGCCAAAGATCAGCCAGGATGAAGCATCTACTGAGGAAACTAACAAGTTCCTTTCACATGTGTTCAAGGGAAAGGCGTCGCTGCTGATCAACCATCTGGTGGAATCGGAAAAGATCACCGCTGACGACTTGCAGGAAATCCTGGACGCTATGCGAAAGACCAACCGTCATTAATCGGAAGTAATACACGGGAGGATATCGAAATGCGTACTGCAATTCTGTACAATTTTTTGATTGAAGCCAACATCATGGCGTCCATCGCCATTGTGCTGATGATGGTGCTGCGCAAGTGTCTGCGCCGAACTCTGGGCAACAGCTGCATCTGCTTTGGCTGGCTGCTGATCGTGGTAAGATTGTTGCTGCCCCTGTCCTTCGCAAATCCCATTATCTATACGATTCGCTCTCCCTTTGCGCCGGATGCGGCTATCCGCCCCATTGCAGGCCAGATCCTGGTTCGCACAACCGATATGGTTCAAATGGCTCAAAACGCTTTTGAACGTGCAGGATCGTCTGCAGGGGTTGATGCAACAAAGCAGATCCTTTACAGTTTTCACGGCGGCACCATTGGAATGCGACTGATGAAAATCTACCTACTGGGTGTTGCACTGATCGTTGGCTGGTTTATCTTCAGCAATGTCCGTTTTCGCCTGAAGCTGCGTGCGGGCCGCATTGAGTCCATCTCCGGCAAGCTGCTAGAGGAATACCAGACCATGTGCAGAGAACGGAACGTCAAGCCCGTACCTGTTTACTACACGGATCCGCTGCCCAGCGCATGCCTGGTGGGCGTTTTCCACCCCTGCATCGTGCTGCCGCTGACCGCCGCGCCAAAGGATGTTATCAACGTATTGACCCACGAGATCTGCCATCTGAAAAATCGCGATCATCTATGGGCACTGCTGCGCATGGCTTGCTGTGTGCTGCATTGGTTCAACCCGTTGGTGTGGATCGCCGCGAATATGAGCCGCACAGATACCGAGCTGCGCTGCGATGACCGGGTGGTGGCTCCTATGAGTCAAGAGCAGAAGCAGGATTATGCCAATATTCTTGTGTTGGCCTCATCGCGCCGAAACGCGCCCGGTGTCGCTGTGCTGGCAACCGGCATGACCATGACCGGTAAGAGACTTAAGACCCGCGTGATGACTGTGCTGCAAGGTGCCAGACCTTTGCGTTGGCTGTCGATCATGTTTATGGTGGCAGCATCCATGTGCCTGGTAGGTGCGTTTGCGACCTCTGAAACAGCGGAAACACTGGGTATCATCGGCGGTTATTCTGAGAGCTATGTAATTGACAATCTCAAAGGGAGCATGAAAATAAAGGGAGAAAGTGACGCACTGGATTACGCCGACAATTTGTGCGATCAGATCGGCATTCAGTATGATGGATTAACGCACAAAGTAGAGCGCTACGATTTGGGGTTCAATGTTCGTCTGTTCAGTGATGAAAAAGCGGTCTTCTACATATATTTTGACATGTCAGGCATCATCCATGAGCTGTATGTGTATCAGCCTGACATGGAATGGGGAAAACTTGACTATGAACGCAGCATTGATGACAAACTGCTGAGCAAGACGCTCAACTATACCGCTGCCATCACCGAGCAGTTGATCCCCGGTCTGAACAGCCGGATTAGGGAATGGTTCTATGTCGCTTCCTATACCGGTGAAGATGGCACCTTCATCCGGATCGAGGGTGAAAACGACTATGATTTGCCTGTCTATGTATCGATACACGTTTCCACTGACGGTGAGCTTCACCTGCTGCACATTGCAACAGAGGGCAACGGCTGACACAGAAGGAGCAATGACCATGAATACTGTAGCTCCGAGCTTTACCTGGAACTCCCGGGCAGGATTTACTGCTGAGACGAAAACAGCTGTTTTCACAGCCTGGTGGGATGATTATGCCACGGAGATCCTTCGTTTGTGCTACTGCTATTTCGGCAACCGTGCCGATGCAGAGGACGCTTTGCAGGAGATCTTTCTCAAGGCCTGGCATACCATGGATCGGTTTGAAGCAAGGAATCACAGTCAGACTAAATCGTGGTTGCTGAAAATCACGATCCATACCTGCCGCGATGCGCTGCGGAAACCATGGCACAGGAAGAACAATCATTCAATCGATAGGAATGAACTTGCAAGCATGAAAGCCGCTTCGCGGGAGGATTGTGCTCTGCTGCTGGACATTTTCATGCTCCCGGGGAAATATAAAGAGGTCATCCTGCTGCACTACTATCAGAATATGCCCGTTCGGGAGATCGCCAAAATGCTGCATAACAGTAAGCGCGTCATATCCCGAAGAATAACAAAAGCCTGCAAGCTGCTGAAGCAGGTAGAAGAAGGTGAATCGAAATGAAGAAATTAGGTTGGGTTATGCTGCTCTGTCTTTGTATGATTGCAGCTGTCGCACACGCGGATTACGATCCCAAGCAAGCTGCAATAGGCTCTCTGACAGAAGTCTATGGCTACACCGTTGAAGAAGCCGATGCCTTTTGCTTTGAGGACGATGGCGTACAAAAGCTGATATTTTATCAACCCGGACACCCTGAGTGGGCGTATACCTTGACATACAACGCTCAGGAAAGTGTCAATTGGGAATCTCCCTTTCATAGCGGTCACAGCAGTTACCCCGGTGAAAACAATATTCGTTGGTTTCTGCGTCAGGCGCAGGAAGGTCAATGGTTCACAAGGTGGAACGAGGAGAACCGTTCGGCTGCACAGGCTGCTCTCGCAAACTGCGATATTTCACCGGACCGTCAGCTTGTCATAGCACTGGCGAAAAATAATGTTGCTGCAGATCAATTGATCCAGGCTTTCTTCACCAGCTGCTATGGCCCGGAACAGAATTGGCCAAAAGCTGTTTTCGACTGGCGCGATAAAATACTTGATCAATATGGGGTCACACTTTCCGGGATGACTGATGTGCCGGGAAAAGGGATTGCAGAGTACATCATTCCTCATGGCATCAACTATATTGAGACAAAGGTGTGTGAATTCAAAGGGGAAGTGCCGGGGGAACT
The DNA here is from genome assembly GCA_045617125.1 of Clostridia bacterium. Taxonomy (GTDB): domain Bacteria; phylum Bacillota; class Clostridia; order Christensenellales; family Aristaeellaceae; genus ZC3RG03. Next base: position 14,113 of record JAZLIA010000015.1, read on the forward strand.
GCAGGCTGTTTTTCAGACAGAACCGCATCTGAACGGATGGACCTGCATGACCGGTGTTATGTTCACGGTTCCGGAACAAACAGCCAACAGTGGCTATGCTGTAGCTGCCTTTGAAAAGGACGGACAGCGGCTGCTTGTTGGACTTGATCAGGCCAAAGGACAATGGAGCGTTTACCCGATCGGCACGAACGCACTGTATCAGGATGCCTCGCTGGAGCTGTCCATAACAGGCGCAGGCTCTAATGGTCGAGATTGCATCATTCGGTATGACGGTGTGGATGGCATGCAGGCATTTACAATCAGCATCAATAATCCCACCGATAATGTACGGGGGCATTACTTCATGTGCCTTGTAAAATCCTATGAAGCTATATCCTCCGATGGTGCGGATCGTGTGAGCATTCATTGCGATCACATCCGCACTGACCAATGGGATTACACTGAGCAGCACGGTGATGCAACGGTATCCGAAACAGTGGCCACGTATTATCCTGTATGGATGGGCATTCTGGATATAGCGGACTTTCCACGCAGCATCGCTCAGGCCAAGGCAACTACTTCGCCCATTCCCGAAGGTTATGTCATGGCCAGCGAGGTTCACTTGCGCAAGGATCATTCTAGCCGAGCTGCTGATCTGGGCACGCTTCAGTCAGGTACTCTGCTGCCGGTATTGGACATGATTTCCGGTGATCCCTATCCCTGGATTATGACAAGCATCGGTCAAATGAAGGGCTATGTTTGTGCAGAATATACATCTGCCGGCAACGAAAGGAATGTCAGTATCGCTTACGATTATCCTATGCCCGTTGCTGTGGCAGAACAACCGGTTGATCTGAAAAGCGGTACCGGTTGGTTTGACGGTACCGTACAGAAACTGAGCGAAGGCACCAGAATGCGCGTCATTATGGAAAAAGGCAACTGGCTGTATGTGGTTGTTCCCCGCGCAGAATATAATGATCCATGGTTGATGGATGTGAATGGTGCCTATGGCTATGTAAAGAAATCTGATGTCTCCATAGGAGCTTTGGAGATTCAGTTGGATTGGCAATAAAATGCTTGGGGCTGTGATTGAATCTTAATCGTTCTTTCACAGCCCCATCGTATTATTCGCTTTCTTTCAAATAATGAAATCCCAAAAATATCCACTATACACCCAGAGCGGTGAGTAAATCGGTGATGTATTTGACTGTTCTGTTTGAGGTCCAGATTGCATCGGAAGTCAGTTTGACTTTCTTGGATTTGGAAAGATAATGGAAGACCTGTTTGTATGAATATTTCTGCGCAACGCCGGTCTCCTGCAGCCTCTTTCT
>JAZLIA010000016.1:0-25611 GCA_045617125.1 Clostridia bacterium
AGAGCTGCTTAAAACGGATATCTCCAAAGAAGAGCTGGTATCGCGGCTGGCGGAAAACCATCATGCCTCCCGGGACACGGTAAAAACCACCGTGGACCGTTTTCTTGCGATCCTGACTGAAAACGATCTGCTGGACTGAACCGGCATCGCGGGACGCTGAAAAAACTGCCGCAAACCCTATACCGGCAGAGAAAGGAGGTATTCGCTATGAATCCTGAAGAAAAAAAGGAAAACGGGTTTGAAGCCACCATCGAGGTGATCCGCTTCGATGAGGAGGAAGAGGACATCATCACATCATCCATTTGTCCTATCGACTCCTCCTGTCCCGCCAACTCCACCGCCGATGTTTAACCTTCCTGGCACCAGCCATCGGTAAATGAAAAACGGAAGGCCGATTCCATTTACCGGCGCTTCCCCGCCAATGGCAATGTCGTCAACTAAAAATTCATAATCACAACCAGAAAAAAAGCGAATAGAAGATCTCATATGACATCCATTCTCTTTTGATTTTTTACATATTCCTTAAGTTGACGGCATTGCCACAAGGGGAAAGATTCCGGCCAGAAACACAAAATAACTTCTCCTTTGATCTGGAAAGGAATGAATATAAATGAACGAGATCCTGGATTCCCTGCTGAAAAGAAAAAGCGTGAGAGTGTTCACGGAAAAGGAGATCTCACCGGAGGACCGGGAAATGATCCTGCGCTGTGCCGCGGCCGCTCCCACTGCCGGAAATCAGCAGCTTTACACCATTCTGGATATCACCGATCCGGCACTAAAAAAAGCCCTTTCAGAAAGCTGCGACCATCAGCCCTTCATTGCTGAAGCAAAAATGGTGCTGATCTTTCTGGCGGACTGCAAAAAGTGGTATGACGCCTATCTGGAAGCCGGATGCATGCCCCGTGCGCCCGGAAAGGGCGACCTGATGCTGGCGGTGACCGATGCGGCCATCGCTGCCCAAAACGCGGTGTGCGCCGCGGAAAGCCTGGGGATCGGCAGCTGCTATATCGGCGACATCATGGAAAACCGCGAAGAGCACCGCAGGCTGCTGAAGCTGCCGGATTGGGTGTTTCCCGCCGCGATGCTGGTGCTGGGCTACCCCACACAGCAGCAGAAGCAGCGCAAAAAGCCTGAAAGAGTCGACATGAAATACATCGTGCGTCAAAACCGCTACGATCCTCTTTCAGGAGAAGAACTGCGCGGAATGCTCGCTCCCCGTGCGGGCGAAGCCGGCTTCGACAAATGGGTGCAGGCCTTCCATGCCCGCAAATATGACAGCGGCTTTGCAAGGGAAATGAGCAGATCCGTGGAAGAATACCTTCGCGAATATGACTGCTGCGAAAAGAAATAATGTTTTACAAGGGGGTGCAGATTCTGTGCAGAATCTGCACCCCCTTGTAAAATATGAAAATTTGACAAAACGTCGGATTGGTGGCAAAATAAACAGGTTAAGGCAGGACGCCAGATACGGCGTTTTCCACGAGTATCAAACCGGTTTCCGCGCAAAGCGGGAAGCGGATCGGAGGCAAGGATATGAAGTTTCAGGAGCTTTCTCCCAAGCCGGATTTCTCCCAGATCCAGCCGGAAGTGCTGCAATTCTGGAAGGATGACAAAACATTCGAAAAATCGGTAAAGAAACCTACCGGCGGTGAGGTCGTTTTTTATGACGGACCGCCCTTCCCCACCGGAAAGCCGCATCACGGCACCGTGCTGGTATCCTTCATCAAGGATATGATCTCCCGTTACTGGACCATGAAGGGCTATTCCGTTCCCCGTGTGTGGGGATGGGACTGCCATGGCCTGCCCATCGAAAATCAGGCTGAGACCCTGATGGGCATCGAGGATAAGAACGAGATCGAAAAATCGATCGGCATTGACGTTTTCAACGACAAATGCTATGAGATCGTTTCAAACAACAATGAAGCCTGGCGCGAGTATGTGGAACAGATGGCCCGCTGGGTGGATTATGACGGCGCCTACAAAACCATGAACAAGGATTTCATGGAGAGCGTGATGTGGGCGTTCAAGACCTGCTATGACAAGGGGCTTATTTACCGTGACTATCGGGTAACCCCCTACTGCACCCACTGTGAGACCAGCCTTTCCATTTCCGACACCCGTGAATCCGACAGCACCCGTCCGCGTCAGGACCGGTGGATCGCGGTGAAATTCCGCACAGAAAAAACCGAGCAGGGCCTGCCGGTGTACCTTCTGGCATGGACCACCACCCCCTGGACCCTGCCCTCCAACCTGTGCCTGGCGGTGGGAAAAACGCTGGATTACGCTTTCGTGAAGGTAGGAGATCAGGCATACGTGGCCTGCCGCGACACGCTGAAAAACTTCCCCAAGGTGTTTGGCGAGAAGCCTGAGATCCTCCGGGAATGCAAGGGAGAGGAATTGCTCGGCATTGAATACGAGCCCCTCTTCCCCTACTTTGCCGACCGTAAAAAGGACGGCGCTTTCCGCGTGGTATGGGCCGATTATGTGGGCTCCGAGGAGGGTGTTGGCATCGTACACACCGCCCCGGCTTTCGGCGAGGATGACTACTGGACCTGCAAACGCAACGGCATCCCTCTGGTGAACCCGGTAGACAGCAAGGGCCGCTTCACCGAGGAGATCACCGATTTCTATCCCCTGCAGGAAGATAAAAACGTGATCGAGATGAACCCCATCGTGATCCGTTTCCTGTATGAACACGATAAAGCCGTGGCGGACGGCACCATCGTGCATAACTATCCCCACTGCTGGCGCTGCAAGCGTCCCCTGATCTATAAAGCCATGGATGCCTATTATTTTGACATCGGCAAGATCAAGGATAAAATGACCGAATACAACGAGCAGGTGAACTGGCTGCCTGAAACCGTGAAGCACGGCCGTTTCGGCAACTGGCTGGCCGGCGCACGGGACTGGAACATCAGCCGCAACCGCTACTGGAGCACTCCCATCCCCATCTGGAAGTGCGACTGCTGCGGAAAGCAGACCGTGCTGGGCTCCATTGACGAAATCGAAAAAATGAGCGGAGTGCGCCCCGATAACCTGCACCGCCAGTATCTGGATAAGATCACCTTCAACTGCCCGGATTGCGGCGGCAAAATGATCCGCGTGCCCGAGGTGCTGGATTGCTGGTTTGAGAGCGGCTCCGTGCCCTTCGCAAGCAAGCACTATCCCTTTGAAAACAAGGATTGGTTCGAACAGCATTTCCCCTCTGATTTTGTGGTGGAATATACCGGTCAGATCCGCTGCTGGTTCTATTATCTGCATGTGCTGGCCACCGCGCTCTTTGACCGCCCGGCCTTCAAAAACTGTGTGGTGCACGGTACCATTCTGGCCAAGGACGGTAAAAAGCTGAGCAAATCCAGCCGCAACTACACCGACCCCATGGAGCTGATGAAAGCTTCCGGAACCGACGCCTTCCGCCTTTATCTGTACCAGAGCGCCGCTATGCTCATCGGCGACCTGGCCTTCGATGAAAACGGCATCAAGGATGCCTATCAGAAGATCATCCTTCCCTACTGGAATGCCTGCAACTTCTTTATCTCCTATGCGAACATTGATGATTTCGAGCCCGATATGAAAGCGCCGGAGAGCTCGAACCAGCTGGATCGCTGGATCCTGGCAAAACTGTATTCCACAGCCACCGAGATCACCGAAAACATGGATCACTACCAGGTGAACCGCTATGTGGAACAGCTCTCCTCGCTGGTGGACGGCCTCACAAACTGGTACATCCGCCGTTCCAGGAGACGTTTCTGGGCTTCCGGAAACAGTGAGGACAAGCAGAATGCCTACCGCACCCTTTACTATGTGCTGGTGAACCTCACCCGTCTTTTTGCCCCCGTGGCTCCCATCGTTTCCGAAAAGATCTATAAGATCCTGACAAATGAGGAATCCGTCCATCTGAGCGCGTGGCCTGAAATTCCCGAAACGTACCGCGACGACGCGCTGGTGGAGGATATCAGTTTGGTGCAGGAGATCATCACCCTGGCCCGTTCCATCCGTGCCAGGAACCGGGTGAAAAACCGTCAGCCCCTGCGCACACTGCAGATCGCGCTGGCTGACCCCGAAAAGACCCGGGCCATGGCGGAGCTGGGCGATGTGATCGCTGAGGAACTGAATGTGAAGCGGGTGGAGTTCCTGGAAACGGTGGACGAGATCGCCACTGTGCAGTATGACCCCAACTTCAACGAGATCCGCTCCCGCTATCCCGACAAGATCCCCTTCATTATCAAGGCAGTAAAGAGCGGCCGGTTCAAATTGAAGGGCAGCACCGTCACAATGGATGTAAACGGCAAAGAGGAAACACTGGACGCCGCGATCATTCTGGTCAAATATAATGCACGCGAGGGCATGTTCGTAGCCAGCGAGGCCGGCATCGTCGTATCGCTAGATCTTACCATCGACGAAGAGCTCCGTGAGGAAGGCATCGCCCGCGAGATTGTGCGGAACATTCAGGATGCCCGCAAAACCTCCGGCTGTGAGATCATGGACCGCATCGTGCTGGAAGTGACCGAAGGAACGCTTCCCGAAAAGTGGCAGGAATACATTTGCAGGGAGACCCTCGCCAGTCTGGGACGCGTGGAAGACGCCCTCTCTGAGATCGTACTGGAAGACGATGAAGCTTCCATCCGCATCCGCATGACGAAGGCCTGAAAGGAAATATGACCATGAAAAAAAGTGCTCCGCGTCTCTTGCCGTTTTTCCTGTGCATGATCCTTCTGCTCACTCCCGTGCTCTCTTTGGCAGACACCGGGCATGTTCTTCCCGATCCGGAGCTGGCCTCCTGCTTCCCCACCTTTGCCGATAAAGGAAAGGTGCCGCTTTCCTTTGAAGAAAACGCGGATAACGGAGAGCTGGAGATCTGGTTCGGCCGCATCAGCTGCTGTGACGGGATCCTTGTGCGCTGCGGCGGTGAAGTGATGCTGATCGACGGCGGAAACAGCGCAAACGGCGCAGCAACCCTGCTTTTTATCGAACAGACCGGGGTGAAGCACGTGAACTATCTGTTCAATACGCATCACCATGACGATCATCTTGAAATGCAGGTACGCATGATCAAAAGAGGAAACATCACAGCGGATGTGTTCCTCACCCCCTATGAAAGGGGCTACAATGTGGATAAACAGAAGGCTGCCGAAAAAGTCATGGATGAAAACGGAGTGGAATACCACACGGTGCACGACGGCGATTCCATGATGCTGGGAAGAGAAAACAGCGCACAGATCCGTTTCTACCGCTGGGGCGGCAGCACCAATGCCAACTATGCTTCCATGATGTGCCGCATCACCTACGGCGAGCGTTCCATCTTCCTTCTGGCCGACACCTGCGGCCTGGCACAGCAGGAATTGTCCCAGACCCGTCCCGATATCGAATGGAAAAGCGACATCATCAAAGCCGGTCATCACGGGTACACCCGCCAGCATCCCGGCCTGATGGAGCTGCTTGATCCGGAATGCGTGATCATCACCAATTCCGCCGGGGGCGCCAGCGAAACCGTGGAACAGATGAAGAAGAAAAAGATCCCGTACTTTCTTACCAACAAGGGCACGATCTACCTGCACACCGATGGCGGCGACAGCTGGTACATCTATCAGGACAAATCCTATCTTGACAGGAAATGAAACAAGCTGAAACCGGATCTGCTGCTTCTCTTCCTTGAAAGAAAAGGGCAGAATCAATCGTCCCTGCAAAAAGAACGGCATCCAACTGCTTCCTTCATAAAAACCTCTGTTATACCGGGAAACCGAGCTGTAAACCCTGTTAATCAGATCCGCCACGCAAAATCCACGATCGTTGATCTCATGGATTTTGCATGGCGGATCTGTTTTTTGCCTTTGGTTGCTGCCGACATCAAGACAAAACCTATCTGAAAAGAAATAAGTTTTACAGCCGGACCTCAAAGGCCCGGCTAATTCTTTTCCCTGATAACAAAAAATCCCCTTTTCTATAATAATCAACTCATTTTTGTATAAAAAACGCAGATCCATTTCCTGCCTTAAGTTTGTAACAAATATTTTACAAATATGTTTCATTTTTTATCAAAAAGACTATGCCCCGGGCCACTGTTTGTGTTATAATAAAAAATGCCCTTATTATCGGGCTCGGTATGTAGAAAGGAAGATTCCGCTATGAGTGAAAAGCTGATCCTGGCCTCCGCTTCCCCGCGCAGGCAGGAACTGATCCGGTTTTTGGACATTCCCTTTGAAGCGATTCCCTCAGACGCGGAGGAAGTATCGTCAGGCCGGCCGGAAGAGCTGGTGGCGGAAAATGCAAAGCGCAAAGCTGAAGCGATATCCGTTTCCATGCCCGGCCGCTGGGTGCTGGGAGCGGATACGCTGGTGTTTCTCAATGAAAAGCCCCTTGGCAAGCCTCAAAGCCCGGATGACGCCATGAGCATGCTCAGGGCCCTTTCAGGCAGGACCCATCAGGTGATGACGGGCATTTGCCTGACGAACGGTCAAACGCGGATCACGCGGGTCAGCGTGACTGATGTACACTTTCTTCCCCTGTCGGAAGAAGAAATACGCTCCTATGTACAAAGCGGCGAACCCATGGACAAGGCAGGCGCTTATGCTCTCCAGGGCCGGGCAGGCGCCTATGTGAAAAGTATTTCAGGCAGCTATTCCAACGTGATCGGCCTGGATATCGCCCTGACCCGGCTGATGCTTGAGGAAGCCGGGCTGTGGCATTGCTGAAGTATACCCATGATAAACTCCAAACAACCGGATGGCTTAAATATATATACAGAACGGATGAAGATATATGGCATTGATCACCCCTCCGAATATCGGTATCGACCTGGGCACCTCCAATACCCTTGTGCATGTCAAAGGCAAGGGCATCGTGATTGACGAGCCCACCCTGCTGGTGGTGGAAAAGACCCGGAAGCGCGGCCCCAAGCTGATCGGCGGAGGTTCTGTTCCCCTTGCAGAGGAGGAGGAGCCTTCTTCCGGCAGGCGTTCTTTCCGTGAAAGCGTATGCGCTGTGGGCGCAGAAGCCCTGCGGCACCTGGGAAGGACCGCCGGAGACATATATGCCGTGCGCCCGATGGCTGACGGCATGATCCGCGATTTTGAAATGACCCAGTATATGCTGGAGCATTTTCTGCGCAAGGCCGTAGGCGCCTCCCGTTTGGTAAGGCCCCGCTGTGTGATCACCATTCCCTGCCGGGTAAGCCCCATCGAACGAAGAGCGGTACGCCAGGCCGCGGTGAACGCCGGTGTGCGCCCAACCCAGCTGAATTTTCTGGAAAAGCCCTTTGCGGCGGCAATGGGCACCAATCTGCCCGTTTTTGAGCCGGTGGGTTCCATGATCGTGGATATCGGCGGAGGCACCACCGAGGTGGCCGTCATCTCTCTTGGCGGCATCGTGATCGGCCGTTCCATCCGCATAGGCGGGGTCAAAATGGACGAAGCCGTCATTTCCTATCTCCGCCGCGAATTCAACATGCTCATCGGAGACAGAACTGCCGAAGAGGTCAAGATCACCCTGGGAAGCGCACTGGAGCTGAGAGAGGAACGCCGCGTAAGCGTACGCGGACGCGACATGATCACCAACCTTCCCCAGACCGCGGAGATCACCTCCTCCGCGATCTACCGGGCGCTGCAGCCTCCCTGCGAAGCCATTCTGGCAGCCATCCACTATGTGCTGGAGCATACCCCGCCGGAGCTGACCGGTGATATCCTGAAAAACGGCATTTACATGACCGGCGGCGGCTCCATGCTGTTCGGTCTGGATCAGTACATTTCCGGAGAACTGGGCATTCCCGTGCGCATCGCGAAGGATCCGCTGCAGTGCGCCGCCCAGGGCGTCGGCAAGGTTGCCGATCATCCGGAACTGATGGAGCAGATCTTCCGCAACAATTACCTTTCGGATGAAAAAGAAGAAAAGGAAAGCTGATTATGGCCAGGCGAACACAGGACCCGGATCATAACGGTCAGAATGAAAGCGAAGAGCTTTCCGGCGGCCGTTCTCGGCGCACCCGGCGCATACAAAAGCGAAGTGCTGATGAAAAGGATCAGCTCCGGCGGGGAATTCTCCGCTTTGGAGTGATCGGGATCATCGCGGTGCTTCTGATCACCGTGATCGCATCGCTTTTTCTGGATATCCCCATGCTGAACAAGCCCCGGCAGGTGATCACCGCCCTGATCCGTCCCATGCAGGAGGTGTTTTCCTCCGTAACCGGCAGCGCGGCGGATTATCTGCGCAAGCTGAAGCTGCGCTATACCCTGGAAGAACGGTATACCGAGCTGCTGCAGATCAACGAGGACCTGCGCAACGAAAACGCGCGTCTTTCGGATTACGAAAATCAGGTAAACCAGCTTTATGACCTGCTGGATGAAAAAAACGAATTCCAGTCCATGAGTCCCCTGGCCGCGACCGTGATCGGCCATGACACCGGAAGCTATTTTTCGATGCTGCAGCTGAACGTCGGTTCCCATCAGGGAGTAAAAGACTATATGGCTGTCATTTCCGGCGGCGGTCTGGTGGGCTACACCTATGATACAGAGGTCAATTCCTGCAAGGTCCGCTGCATTATCGACAGCCAGGCCACCGTAGCCGGCATGCTTCAATTGGGACGCGACCAGGGCTCCGTAAGCGGCACCCTGGGCATCGACGGTCAGCCCATGTGCCGCATGTATTATCTGCCTGAAAGCAGCCTTCCCCGCCCCGGCGAACAGGTCATCACCAGCGGCGTCGGCATGGAGTTTCCCCGCGGCCTGCCCATCGGGACCGTACGCGAAAGCACAAGAAGTCTGGACGACAACAAAGCCTACATCGTGCTGGAGCCCATCGTGGATTTCGGACACATCGAGCACGTGATCGTGCTGCTTTACCAGCCCAGCTATGCTGAGGACGCAGAAAGCCGCGGCGAAGGCGCGCAGGCCACACTGGTGCCCCTGTCCTCGCCCAGACCGGTTCCCACCTTCCAAAATGGCATCGTGTCGGGCTTCAACACCCCGGCTCCTACGGAGGTGCCCACTGCCGCTCCCAGCCGCACGCCGGAAGCCGCAACGCCAACTCCCGGCCCCGAAAGCACGTCAGATCCCGATCAGACGCCCCGTCCTACGAACATCGCGTATGTTCCAACCGACCCGGATGCGACGCCGACGCCTTCTCCCACACCGGTTCCCACACCCACGCCCACTCCGATGCCCACCTTCAACCCCAACGCCTCCATGGAAGAGGAGGAGTGAAGCATGAGAAAACCGGTGTGCGCCGCGGTGCTCACGATCCTGTTTTTCCTGATGCAGATCTGCCTGATGCCCTACCTGAAGATCGGGTTCGCAGAGGGAAACCTGCTGTTTGTATGGCTGGCAGTGGTAACCGTCGCACTGGATAAAAAATACACCTTCTGTGCTTCCGCGGTGATCGGGATCCTGCTGGAATGCTCCGTCAGCTCCGTTCCCGGCTTTTACGCGGTGCTCTATCCCGCTATTGCGATGCTTTTTTCGTTCACCTTCGCAGACATGACCGAGAAGACGCGGGAAAGGCGGCAGATCTCCAGCAACAAAAGGCAGGAAGACCTTCCCGCTCTGCTGAGGACCCCTCTGTGCGCTCTGTGCTCGGATGCCCTATACAATGCGATCCTCACGATCTACGGCTATCTTTCCGGCAACGGACTCACCTTCGGCCACATCAGCCGCGCCCTGGGGACCACCCTGTACACGCTGTTTCTCACGATCCTGCTGATGGTGCCCCTGAGACTGATCCTGGGCATCCGTGCCGGAAGAAGCCCTGAAAGAAAAAACAGAACGTTTTTCTGACCTCAAATATTCCATGATGGGAGGTGAATCACCATGAAACGGACAGAACGGGAAGAACAGAAAAAAAACCTGGCAAATATGAACCGGCGTTTCTGGATCTTTTTCGCTATGGTGCTGGGTGCCTTTGCCTATCTTGTAGGAGGCCTTTTTCGGCTGCAGATCGTCAATGGCGAAAGCTATTCCCAATCCGCTGCCGCCTCCTCCGTAAAAAACATCGTGATCAAGGGCACCCGCGGTATGATCACAGACTATGATTCCGTGATCCTAGCCAGGAGCGAGGAAATTTACAATGTCACCTTCTACCGCACCTCCAGCGACACCAACTACTGGGATTACACCTCCTCCATCCTGAGCGCGCTGGATATCATCGAAAAAAACGGCGGCAAGCTGAGCATCACCCTGCCCATCCTGCGCAGCCAGGAAAGCGGGCTGATGGAATACAACTGGGGCACCATCGGCGATATCACAGAAAATGCCTGGAACTCAAGAATAAAGCTGTTTCTCGGCAACCATTACATCTCTTACGGCTACGAGGAAGGAAAATACAGCTTTCCTGACCCTGAGGAAGTGTTCCACAAGCTGATCGCCCGGTATTTCAAAGTGAATGATCCCGCGGGAAGCGGTCATATTTCGCTGTTTGATTCAAAAACCGGCAAGGTGGTCGAAGGCCTGGAGAAGCATCCCTGGGCTTCCCTCAGTGAGGACACCCTGCTCAAGGTGGTAGCAGTGTACAGCGAAATGCAGATGAACATTTTCAACTCCATGCCAGTGGTGATCGCCACAGACGTGAATTTTGCCACCGTATCCGAGATCAAAGGCCGCAGCATGATGCTGACCGGTATGGATATCGACGTGGGTGAAAAGCGTGTTTACCCCAAGGGCACCCTGGCTGCCACCATCATCGGCTACACTGGCCCCATCAGCAACTACGACACCTATTATGCTGAGCAGAAAAATCAGGGCTATGCCCTCACCGACCGCATCGGCAAGGACGGCATCGAAAAAACGATGGAAAGCTGGCTCACCGCCTGCATCACCGACCGGCAGGGCGTGAAGGTGATGGAAAAGGATTCTTCCGGAAACCTGACCCGCGAGCTGAGCTATACCCCTCCTGAAAACGGAAACACCGTGAAGCTCACCATCCTCGCCTCCTACCAGCAGGCGGCGGAGCGTGCCATGGAGAAAAACGTGATCTCGACCCGGGAAGCTCAGGAAAAGAAAATGCAGGAAGCCTCCTGGCTGGAAACCAACAAGATCAAGATCGACAAACGCGATTGGGAAAAGTATCCGCTGAAGCTGGCCACCACAGGCGTGCTGGCCGTGATGGACATCCATAAGGGCACCGTGCTGGCACTGGCCCAGTATCCCGGCTTTGACCTGAACGCGATGGAGCAGGGCGGCGCAGCAGCCGCGGAGATATTGACTGACGAACGCAACCTGCTGCTCAACCGCGCCACCCAGTCCCGTGCCGAGCCCGGATCCATTTTCAAAATGGTCACCGGGCTGGCGGCGCTTTCCAACGGCAAGCTCACCCTCACCGAAACCATCAGCGACGAAGGCAAATTCAAGGTGTTCACCAGCAACGAAAATGAAGCTCCTACCTGCTGGACCAAGAACATCCAGTCCCACGCCAACCAGACCATCGTGCAGGGCCTGGAACACAGCTGCAACTATTTCTTCTACACCCTGGGTGCCCGCCTCTATGGCGGTAAGGAAGGCCTTTACGCAAGCGAGCAGTACCTCTACAAGTATGCCGCCCAGCTGGGCATGACCAGCAAGACCGGGATCGACCTGCCGGGTGAGCTGCGAAGCCTGGTGGGCAACCAGACCAATCTTTACGACCCTACCGTGAGCATTTCCGAGCAGGCCTGCGACACCCCCATCATCGTTGCCGCCTCCATCAAAAAGCACCTGATGAACTACGGAGCCAGCTATGGCATGGATTATGACAGCGAGCGTATGGACGCCTGTGTGAAGCGGCTGATGGATATGGCTCTGGTGACCCCGCAGGGAGAATGGGTATCCCAGTGCATGCGTATCTGTATGGATGAATTGCACATGACCCGCACCATGGTGAACCAATCCGCCCTGAACGCCGACCTATGGGTGTATCTGAACGATATCAAATGGGGCGGCAGCCAGGAAATACAGATGGGGATCGGGCAATCCATCACCCTGCTGACTCCGGTGGCAGTGCTCCGGTATCTGGCCGCCCTGGGCAACGGCGGAAAGGTATGGGATCTGCAGATCGTGGATTCCATCATCAGCCCGGAGGGCGAGGTGCTCAGCCAGAGGAACGCAGCGCTGAGAAATCAATTATCCGGGGATCACATCGATGAATATCTCGAAGCCATACGGCAGGGGATGAAAGGCGTTGTGGGTGATGACTCCGGAACCGCGACCAAATACGTATCAGACTGGAAATACAAGGACGAAATCTGGGGTAAGACCGGAACCAGTCAGGTAACGATCGGCGGCGTGAAGATCGACCTGGAAAACAACGCATGGTTCATCTGTCTGGCCTCCTATGAGGACCCGCAAATCGCCGTAGTCTCCTTCATTCCCAACGGACAGTCCGGCGGTATGTGCACCGTGGCAGCCCGTGAATTCCTGACCTGGTGGTTTGAGGAGCAGGAAAAGCTGGAGGAGGATCTTACCCTCCCGTCCGGCAACCAGCTCGCACCATAAAAGGGCGGGAACGAACCTCAAGGAGTTCATTATGGGTAAAGTATTTCTGATCACCTCCGGCAAAGGCGGCGTGGGAAAAAGCACCCTGGCTTCGTCTCTGGCGATAGCCCTGTCTGAAAGCGGCCATTCCGTGCTGCTGGTGGATGCGGATATCGGCCTGAGATGCGACGATCTGATGCTGGATATGCAAAACAGCATCATATACGATTTCGGAGATCTGATGGAAAACCCGGAAACAGAAAATGCCTTGCAGCAGCATCCGGTCTACCGGGGGCTGTATCTGCTTTCCGCTCCGCAGATGATGACCGCCGGAGAAGTGGAAAAAAAGCGTTTCCGCAAAATGATCGGCACACTGAAGGGACGGTTCGATTATGTTTTGCTGGACAGCCCCGCCGGTGTGGGACGGAGCCTGAAAAACACCCTGGGCTGTGCGGATGAAACCATTGTAGTATGCACGATGGATGACGTATCGCTCAGGGACGCCGAAAAGGTCGGCCAGCTTCTCAGCGAAGCGAACGAGGCTCATCCCTCCGTCGTATTCAACAAGGTGGATAAAAGCCTGATCCGGCGCGGAGCGATTCCTGTGCCGGAAGCAGCGGCTCTCGCTCTGGATATGCCGCTGCTCGGAGTGATCCCCTTCAGCCGCAGCGTTTCCCGGGCGCTGATCACTCACACCTCCGCTTATGAGTGTGATGACAGAAGGGTATACCGGGAAATTGAAAACATAGCGGCCCGCATGATGGGGCAGAACGTGCCCCATCGCAGATACAAGGCCTCCCTGCTGGCCCGTCTGAGAAAGGACCGGAGGTAAATGCTTTTATGGTGATCGATTCTTCCCGCCGCTCCCGGGCGCACCTGGATGTTCCCCTGCTGGTGGCGGTATATGCTCTTTCATTTTTTGGCTTGATGTGCATCGCCATTGCGATGTTCGTTCCCGATTCCTCCAGCGACACCAGCTGGCTGGGCTACATCCTGTCCAGCCGCAGCGGGCAGATGCAGCTTGTATGGATCCTGATCTCCCCCATCGCCCTCGGCATTCTGCTGAACGTTCCCATCGAACTGATCCGCGCACGTCTGAACTTTATCTATTATGCAGTGCTGATCCTGCTTTTTATCACGATGGTGCTGGCCACCGCCGTCAACGGCATCAAAAGCTGGCTGAACACCGGCCTGGGCCGTGCTGTGCAGCCCTGCGAGTTTGCCAAGCTCACAGTGATGCTGGCCCTGGCCAAGGAGCTTTCCGCTTCCGAAAAGCCGGTGGCCACCTTCCGTGATTTTCTGCGGATCTGCTACCTTGTGGGCTTTCCCACACTGATCGTGCTTTTACAGGGCGAAACCGGATCCGTCATCGTGATCGGAGCCATGTTCCTGATCATGCTGTTCTTCTCCGGAGCAGATATCCGCCTGGTGCTGGGCATCATCGCCGTGCTGCTGGTGGGCATCGCGTTTATCGTGGTATACGCCCTGGTGAGCAACAGCGACGATTACCGCCTCCTTCGTCTGCTCGCCTTTACCGACCCGGAAAAGTATTCCTCTTCGGGCGGATATCAGCTTTTGCAGGCTCAGAAAGCCATTGGCGCGGGGCAATTGACCGGCGTGGGCATGTTCCAGCTGGACAGCATGGCCACCCTCAACTTCGTGCCCGAATCCTCCACCGACTTCATTTTCTCCGTGATCGGGGAAAGCTTCGGCTTCATCGGTTCCCTATGCGTGCTGGGCGTGTATCTTTTCATCGTGCTGCGCATGCTGTTCCTGGCACGCTACACTGCTGACAAATTCGGCCGGCTGATCATCTTTGGCGTAATGGGCATGCTGCTGTTCCACATTTTTGAAAACATCGCGATGAACACCGGCCTCATGCCCATCACCGGCATCCCGCTTCCCTTTATCAGCTATGGCGGCAGCAACTATCTCACCAACATTGCCGGCGTAACACTGGTGCTGAATGTGACAAAGCACCGCACGGATAATGTTTCCCGTTATCTGCAATTGCCCCCGGAGCGCAGGTCCGGCATCCTGGGCGGAATGTGAGAAGCAGATCCTGAAAAATGTTAGATCCTCTCCTATGGGGAGCACGGCAAGGCGAATCCAAAGAACACCTGAACTTAATAAAAAAGAGTGACCTGAAGCTTCTCACAGCATGTCACTCTTTTTTCAATTATAATGCAGCAATGGCTTTCAGCGGTAAACGCAAAAAGCTGCTGCCTTCACTTTAGTGCTTCCAGCCAGCGCACCTGTTTTTCCAGTCCCTCCCTGAAGGGGGTATCAGGAAGGCGGATCCCGGTTTCCCGAAGCCGTGTCAGATCATACACCCGCTGGCATAAATGTCCGCTGTATTCCGGATGAGCTTCAAGATAGCCAGGCAGAGGAATGCTTTCGATGCGGGCCGGATGGCCGATCAGCTCGCCCAGGATCTCGAAATAACGGGCATTGGAAAGCATGTCCGGGCCGCCGATGCAGAAAACACGATCAAAGGTTTTTTCATTCGGGATACATTCCAGCATCACCCGGCACAGATCCTCGGAATAAATGGGCTGAAACAGGAAGCTGCCTCCGTCCACCAGCCGAAGAGGCTTATCGGCCTTCATGTGAAACAGCAGGTCCTTCTGACGAGTATGCTCCGGATAGCAGCCCAGCTGCGAACCGGCCCCGAAAATATGCCCCGGGCGAAACAGGGTCACATGCAGATGCTTCCCTGCATCCTCCAGAAACACCTCTTCCATTTTTCGTTTGTTGCAGCCGTATCCACCATCCTCCAGGAAGCAGGGAGCATCCTCATTCTGAGGCACCTGCTTATGATAGGGATGATATACCGAATCGGTGGAGATCACGACCAGCCTCCCGGTCACCTCCGGCAAAAGCGCCAGGTCCGCACGGGCCTGGTCGGCATTAAAGCAAATGCAGTCGAGCGCCGCGTCAAAATGGCCTCCTGCCGTCTTCAGCTGCTTCCGAAGTGAATCCAGGTCGTTCCTGTCCGCACAGAGGGTATGGATACCCTCCGGCATTTCCCGCTGTCCTCTGGTGACAGCCCATACCTCGTGTCCCGCTTCCTTTGCCATTCTGCACAGCGTGCCGCTGACAAATCCGCTGCCGCCCAATATCAATAACCGCATATGATACTCCTCCTTTGGCGGAACCTTCCGCATATCCGTGTCCGGGTGTCTGAACCGGAACATTTCTTTCTTCCCACACAGTATAACACCTAAGGTAAAATCTGTAAACGATAGGCAGCAAAGGAAATATCCAAACAGGCAGAATGCGGTTTGGGCCACAGAAAAAAAGCAAAAAACGGTTGGGGAAACCGCCCGCACACCGCGCGAAAAGATTGCAATATAAGGGAATACGGGGTATAATGGAGAAGTTTAGCAGGAAAACCGGGCTTTTCCCGCTAAGGAACCACGATCACATTAAAGCGAGGTTTTGCAGCATGCTTGATATTCGTTTCGTCAGAGAGAATCCGGAGATCGTTAAAGAAAATATCCGCAAAAAATTCCAGGATTTCAAGCTCCCCATGGTGGATGAGGTGCTGGAGCTGGATCAGAAAAACCGTGCCGCTATCGCCGAAGCCGACAGCCTGCGTGCCAGCCGGAACAGTCTGAGCAAACAGATCGGCATGCTGATGGGCCAGAGCAAAAAGGATCCCTCCAAGCTGGAAGAAGCTGAAAAGATCAAGGCTCAGGTGACCCGGAATGCCGACCGGCTGGTGGAGCTGGAAAAGCTGGAAGACGAATACGCACAGCGGATCCGTCAGCTGATGCTGCAGATCCCCAACATCATTGACCCCTCCGTTCCCATCGGTCCGGATGACAGCTGCAATGTGGAAGTGCAGCGCTTCGGCGAGCCGAAAGTGCCCGATTTTGAGATCCCCTATCACACTCAGATCCTGGAAGCCCTGAACGGCGTTGACATGGATTCCGCCGGCAGGGTGGCAGGAAACGGTTTCTACTACCTGTGCGGCGATATCGCGCGGCTGCACAGCTCGATCCTGGCCTACGCCCGGGATTTTATGATCGGCAAGGGCTTCACTTATTTCATCCCGCCTTTCATGATCCACGGCAACGTGGTGGAAGGCGTGATGAGCCAAACGGATATGGACGCAATGATGTACAAGATCGAGGGAGAGGATCTGTACCTGATCGGCACCAGCGAGCACAGCATGATCGGCAAATTTATCGATCAGATCCTGCCGGAGGATACGCTGCCCCAGACCCTCACCAGCTACAGCCCCTGCTTCCGCAAGGAAAAGGGCGCCCACGGCATTGAAGAGCGCGGCATCTACCGCATCCATCAGTTTGAAAAACAGGAAATGATCGTGGTGTGCAAGCCCGAAGATTCCATGAACTGGTATGAAAAAATGTGGCGTTTCTCCGTTGAACTGTTCCGCAGCATGGAGATCCCCGTGCGTCAGCTGGAATGCTGCTCCGGCGACCTGGCCGATCTGAAGGTGAAATCCTGCGACATCGAAGCCTGGAGCCCACGTCAGAAAAAATATTTTGAGGTTTGCAGTTGCTCCAACCTGGGCGACGCTCAGGCCCGCCGGCTGAAGATGCGCGTGAAGGGTGCAGACGGAAAAATGTATCTGCCCCACACGCTCAACAACACCGTGGTAGCTCCTCCCCGCATGCTGATCGCATTCCTGGAAAATCACCTGCAGCCCGACGGCTCCGTTACCATTCCTGAATGTCTGCAGCCGTACATGGGCGGTCAGAAAGTGATCCGGTAACAAAAACTGATTTTGATGATACAGTGAGGTCAGATAACATGGAACATATTTATGATCCCAGCCAAATCGAGCCCAAATGGCAGCAATACTGGGCCGAGCATAAAACCTTCAGCACAGATGTATGGGATTTTTCCAAGCCCAAATTCTATGCTCTGGACATGTTTCCCTATCCCAGCGGCGTAGGCCTGCACGCCGGTCATCCGGAAGGCTATACCGCCACGGATATCACCAGCCGCATGAAGCGCATGCAGGGCTATAATGTGCTGCATCCCATGGGCTACGATTCCTTCGGCCTGCCCGCAGAACAGTATGCCATCACCACCGGCAATCATCCCGACGGCTTCACCCAGCAGAACATCGCCACCTTCTCCAAACAATTAAAAGAGCTGGGCTTTGATTACGACTGGGACAAGATGATCGCCACCTCGGACCCGGATTTTTACAAATGGACCCAGTGGATCTTCAAGCAGCTCTATCTGGAAGGTTATGCCAAATATATCGACATGCCCGTCAACTGGTGTGAAGAGCTGGGCACCGTGCTCTCCAATGACGAGGTGATCGACGGAAAATCCGAGCGCGGCGGCTATCCCGTTGTGCGCAAGAACATGAAACAGTGGGTGATCGACCAGCCCGCCTTTGCTGAAAAGCTGCTGGAAGGCCTGGATAATGTGGACTGGCCCGAATCCACCAAGGATATGCAGCGTCACTGGATCGGCAAGAGCGAGGGCGTTGAAGTTCGTTTCAACATCGTGGGCGGCGGAGAATTTTCCATTTTCACCACCTGCATCGAAACCATCTACGGCATCACCTTCATGGTTTTGGCTCCGGACGGGCAGCTGGTTCAGGACTTGATGCCCCGCATCCGGAATCAGGAAGAAGTAAAA
This sequence comes from Clostridia bacterium, assembly GCA_045617125.1. GTDB lineage: Bacteria > Bacillota > Clostridia > Christensenellales > Aristaeellaceae > ZC3RG03. Next base: position 18,060 of record JAZLIA010000016.1, read on the forward strand.
GCCTATATCGCCGAGACCCGCAAAAAGAACGATATGGACCGCACCGAGCTCAACAAGGGCAAAACCGGCTGCCGTCTTGAGGGTGTGAAGTGCATCAACCCCGTCAATGGAAAGGAAGCCGATCTGTTCATAGGCGATTTCGTACTGGCCAGCTACGGCACAGGCGCGGTGATGGCCGTTCCTGCCCATGACCAGCGCGACTGGGAATATGCTAAGGCGCATACGATCCCTCTGATCCAGGTAATCGAAAGCAGCGAAAAATCGATTCCTGCCGATATTCAGGCTCATGCCTTTGAAAAAGCCGATTATCTGGGCAAGGGCTGCCGCCTCATCAACAGCGAGGAATTCACCGGCCTCACCGTGGAGGAAGCCAAGGAAGCCATTACTCAGAAGCTGGAGAAAATGGGCGTAGCCAAGCGCACCGTCAACTACCATTTCCGTGAATGGATCTTTGCCCGTCAGCGCTACTGGGGTGAACCGGTGCCCGTAGTACACACTGAGGACGGCGGGATCTTCCCGCTTCCGGATAACGAGCTGCCCCTCACCCTGCCCGTGCTTGAGGATTATAAGGGAAAGAACGGCAAAGCGCCTCTGGAAAACGCTGTCGAATGGAAGGAATACGATCAGAACGGCATCCGCGGCAAACGCGAAACCAGCACCATGCCCGGCAGCGCCGGCAGCAGCTGGTATTTCATGCGCTACATCGATCCGCATAATGAAAAAGCCTTTGCCGACCCGGAATTGCTCCGGCACTGGCTGCCGGTGGACCTCTACATCGGCGGGCCCGAGCATGCGGTAGGCCATCTGATGTATGCCCGCATCTGGAACCGTTACCTTTACGATAAGGGCCTCAGTCCGGTGAAGGAGCCCTTCAAAAAGCTGGTACATCAGGGCATGATCCTGGGCGAAAATGGCATCAAGATGGGCAAACGCTTCCCCAAATATGTGGTGAACCCCAGCGACATCGTGCGGGATTTCGGCGCGGACACCCTGCGCCTTTATGAAATGTTCATGGGGCCGCTGGAGGTGAGCAAGCCCTGGAGCAAGACCGGTGTGGAAGGCAGCCGCCGCTGGCTGAACCGTGTGTGGAACTTCTTTACCGATGAACAGAACCTGGTAAGCGAAGATATCCCGGCGCTTCGGAAGCTTTACCACCAGACGGTCAAAAAAGTGACCACCGATTTTGAAGCCCTGGGCTTCAACACAGCCATCAGCCAGATGATGATCTTCGTGAACGGCTGCTACAAGGAAGGCAGATGCCCAAGAGAGTATGCCGAAGGCTTCATCAAAATGCTGAACCCGGTGTGCCCCCATATTACCGAAGAAATATGGCAGATCCTGGGACATGATGACACCATCGCGTTTGAAGCCTGGCCCGGCTGGGATGAAGCCGCGCTGAAGGAAGACACCGTAGAGCTGCCCGTGCAGATCAACGGAAAAGTGAAAGCCACCGTGACCGTAGGCAAAGAAGAGGATCAGGCTGCGGTGCTGGAAAAGGCTCATGCGCTTCGCCCGGTCATGAACGCCATGGAAGGAAAGACCGTGGTGAAGGAGATCTACGTGAAGGGACGCATCATCAACATCGTGGTCAAATGAATGTAATCATTTTGTAATACTATTTGCTGTCAAAAACAAAAAAGGGCTTGCATTATCTTCTTTGGTGTGATAGAATATTCAAGCTATCCTCCAAAGGATATGCGCTCATGAATTGAACATTGCGTCAGCGGTGTAACAATTGATCTAACCCCCGGGAGGTAAGAACGATGGGCAAGTTTTGTGAAGTGTGCGAAAAGGGCCTGATGGTTGGTCATAGCGTCAGCCATTCCAATCGCAAGAGCAGCCACGCCTGGGCTCCCAATGTCCAGAAGGTTCGCATCATGGTGGACGGCCGTCCCATGAGAGCTAACGTGTGCACCCGTTGCCTGCGCAGCGGCTATGTGCAGCGTGTTGCCAATGTGCCTGCGGAAGCGGTTACCGAAGAGGCTTGAGCCGCATTTTCCAAACGAAAAAACGCATCCAAGGGTGCGTTTTTTCGTTTTATATTTCTGCGCATTTAAGGAGATCATGTTCCATGAGTAACTATGTTCCGCGTCCCCTGATCTATGCCGACCTGCCGGACCCCGATGTGATCCGCGCAGACAACAAATACTATATGATCACCACCACCATGCACATGTTTCCCGGCGGAGAGATCCTGATGAGCGATGATCTGATCAACTGGGAATTCTGCTCCTATGTGTTTGATACGCTGGACAAAACCAGGGCGCAGCGGCTTGAAGAGGGAAACATATACGGACAGGGCATGTGGGCTGCCACGCTCCGGAAGCACGAAGGAGTGTTTCATGTGCTGTTCGTATGCAACGACACCCATCTCACCTATCATTACACTGCAAAGGATATTCACGGACCCTGGACAAAACAGAATATCGACGGTTTTTACCACGATTGCAGCCTGCTTTTTGACGATGACAGGGTGTTTCTCACCCATGGAAACCGGCAGATCCATCTGACCGAAATGGAAAAAGATCTGTCCGGACCCAAGTCAGACGGGATCGACACCGTGATCGTTCAGGACAGTAAGGAGATTCCGCTCGGGTATGAAGGCAGTCATTTTTATAAGATCAACGGAAAGTATGTACTTTTCCTGATCCACTGGCCAAATACCGGGCACAAAAGGCGCACCCAGGCCTGCTTTATCGCAGACCAGCCCGAAGGACCCTACACCGGAGGAGACATTCTGGACGATGATATCGGCTTTTTCAATCAGGGAGTCGCTCAGGGCGGGTTTGTACAGGGAGAGGACGGCACAGAACACACAGTCCTGTTTCAGGACCGGGGAGCCTGCGGAAGGGTTCCCGTGCTCTGCGATGTGAAGTGGGAAAAGGGCAGACCCGTGCTGACCCCATCGCTGCTTCCCCCTGCCGCCCCTGAAAAGATCGCCCCGCTTTTGCCCCGAGCCACCTTCCGGGAAGAAAGCCTCTCGCCGCTTTTTCAGTACAATCACGAGCCGGACAGGACCCACACCTTTCTTACGCCCCGCGGGCTGCGTATTGACGCCCTCCCGGCTGCAGACCCGGAGCACGCCCGCAACTCCCTCACCGTTCGCCCGATCGGGCCTGTATGCGAATGTGCAGTCACGTTAGACACCGCCTTCCTGCCGGAGGGCGGAAAAGCAGGCCTGGCCGCGCTGCAGGGCTGCTTTGCGGCACTGCAGGCAGAAAGAAGGAACGGACAATTGTTCCTTCGCACCGTGGAACGGATCGGCATGCCCGGAAAGCTTCGAAGCGATGAAAAAATCACGCTGGGAGATCCGCTTCCCATGCCGGAAGGACCGGTGCGGCTGATGCTGAGGCTGAATTTCAAGGATCTTCAGGATACAGCCGATCTATATCTCATTTCAGACAAAGGCCCCCTTCCTCTTCTCACCGCACACCGGCTTTTATACCGGCTGGATCATTTCATGGGCTGCCGCCCGGCTCTTTTCTGCTATGGCGAAAAAAATCATGAGGGCTGCGCTTTCTTTTCAGACTTTGAAATGACAATTCCCACAGAATGAAGCTCCCGCTATTGACTAAGAACTCTGCTTGGAATATGATACAGACACAGCAGCCAACATCCTGCTCCCGCTTTGCTCATATATAAAGGGAACAGATCAAAAGCCATAACGCCAAAGGGAAAGGAAAAGAACCATGCAGAAAACCATTCTTAAAAAGTATGCCCATCTCATCGCACGGTGCGGTGCAAACGTTCAGAAGGGTCAGGAGGTCTTCATTGCAGCAGAGCTGGACCAGCCGGAATTTGTGACCATGGTGGCCGACGAATGCTACAAGCTGGGTGCGAAAAAAGTTGTGGTGGATTGGAGCTATCAGCCCCTTATGAAGGTGAACCTTCGCCATCGTTCACTTACCACCCTGTCCACGCTGGATAATTATGAGGAAGCCCGGTGGCAGCACTATGTGGACACCTTCCCCTGCCGAATCTATCTGGACAGTGAAGATCCCGACGGTCTGAAGGGCGTCAACATCGAAAAAATGGTCAAAGCCCGCCAGAACACCTATCCGGTGATCAAAAAATACCGGGATCAGCTGGAAAACCGTTACCAGTGGTGCATTGCCGCCGTGCCCGGCAAAGCGTGGGCTAAAAAGCTGTTTCCCACCCTCTCCACCCATCAGGCTGTGGAAAAGCTGTGGCAGGCCATCCTGACCGCCAGCCGCGTGACCGAGGATCCTGTCGCTGCCTGGGACGAGCACAACCGGGATCTGGAAGCGCGCTGCAAGTATCTTAACGACCTGCACATCACCAAGCTGCATTACGCCAGCCAGAACGGCACCGATTTCACAGTAGGCCTGATCAAGGAAGGATGTTTCTGCGGCGGCGGTGAAACGGACCGGAAAGGCATCTTTTTCAACCCCAACATTCCTTCTGAAGAATGCTTCACCAGCCCCATGCGGGGCGAGGCTGAAGGCTGGGTGGTAGCCACCAAGCCACTGAGCTATGACGGACAATTGATTGAAAACTTCCGTATCCGTTTTGAAGGCGGAAAGGCGGTAGAATGGCACGCTGAAAAGAATGAAGAACTGCTTGGCAAAATGATCGGCATGGACGAGGGCAGCGCCTATCTGGGCGAGTGCGCTCTGGTGCCCTTCGACAGCCCCATCAACAACAGCGGCATCCTTTTCCTGAACACCCTGTTTGACGAAAACGCATGCTGTCACCTGGCACTGGGCCGCGGCTTTATGGATTGCCTGCGCGATTATCAGTCTCTCACTTCCGAAGACGGCAAAAAGCTGGGCGTAAACGAATCTATGATCCATGTGGATTTCATGATCGGCAGTGCCGACCTGAGCATCACCGCGACCACTGAGGACGGAAAAGAAGTGCCGGTATTCCGGGACGGTAACTGGGCATTCTGAGAAAAAAAGGGCAGAGACCGGGCTCACTCCGGCCTCTGCCCCTTATTTTTTGAGGAGGAAATTTTCAACGAAGGATCAGCATCACGCCGGACACTGCCAGCATCACTGCCACCAGGATCTTCACCGGCTTTTCCGGGATCTTTTTTGCAGCCAGCATTCCCAGGCCCATTCCAGCCAGCATGAAGGGCAGCAGACAGGCGGCCTGCTTAAGGGCGCTCAGGGTAAGGATCCCGCTAAGCAGATAGGTGACGATGCGGAAGGTATTCTCAGCCAGAAACACCACGCAGATATTGGCCTTGAAAGCATGGGTATCCTCGCTCACCCGCCCGATATAGCCGCTGAGCAGGGCTCCAATACCATACAGGCCGCACAGCACCCCCGACAAGATCCCGATCAGGATAAGCATTCCCTTGTTCTCCTTCAGCTTTCCGGGAAGGAGCAGGCGCAGGATCATTTCAATGGCCACCAGAATGACAACACAGCCAAACACGATGCGAATCAAACCCGTATCCGCGTTCTTCAAAAACAGCACTCCGGGAATGCTTCCCGCCAGCACCAGTGCGATCAGAGGAAGGCACACCTTCCACCGGATGGACTTTCGTTCCCTGAAGGCCATCACGATGTTGGCAGGATAGCCGATCATCAGATCCACCGGCGAAATATCCACATTATTGATATTGGTCAAACTCAGCACTGAGGTAAACACCGGCGTATTGGCAAACCCACACAGCCCTTTCACAAAAAAAGCCGAAACCGTCGCAAGGATCCATCCGACCATTCTGCCATCCTCCTGGTCATAGTGAGTAATACTAAACTCATTTTAAAAACCCAACATTTGCTTGCATCTGTTCAGTTTTTTAAACTCATTTAGTATAAAGACCGGTCATGTCCCTGTATCATTTTACACCAATTCCCATTTTATTCAAGTAAAAAAGGGTTCGAGCTTGAAATCACGGTATGAAAAGACTATACTTATGCATGCAATCATCCGCAATTAAGGAGGATCCGACATGATCAACTGGCAAAATACCGACACACTCTCTTCCTTCAAGGCACTCTGTGCGTTGAAAAACCGTGTGGATATCAAAAAAGCTCTGTCCGGCGAAAACGGGGCCGAACGCGTACGCAGTTACAGCGTGCCGATGGCCGCGGGCCTTGTATATAACTATGCCGCCAAGCAGGTGGATGATACGGTCCTATCCGCCCTGCAATCTCTTGCTGATGAAGCTCAGCTGATTGACAAATATGAAGCGCTGCTGAGCGGTGAGATCATCAACACCGGTGAAAAGCGCAAGGTGCTGCACCAGCTCACCCGCAGTCAGCTCATGGGGCCCGTATCCGCCGACGGCACCGACAAACGTGAATTTTATCTCAAACAGCAGCAGCGTATCGCCGATTTTGCCGGGAAGGTGCATTCGGGTGAGATCGTCAATGAAAAAGGCGAAAGCTTCACCACCGCCGTGCAGATCGGTATCGGCGGCAGCGACCTGGGTCCCCGCGCCATGTATCTTGCACTGGAAAACTGGGCCAAAGCCAACGGCTGCTTCCACATGGACGCCCGTTTCATCAGCAATGTTGACCCGGATGACGCTGCCCGCGTGCTGAAGGACACCGATGTTTCCCGCGCGATCTTCATTCTGGTATCCAAATCCGGCACCACGCTGGAGACCCTGACCAACGAGGCTTTTGTGAAAAACGCCCTTGCGCAGGCCGGTCTGGACCCCGCAAAGCACATGATCGCCGTCACCAGCGAAACCTCTCCTTTAGCCGGCAACAGCGACTATTTGGATGCCTTCTTCATGGATGATTACATCGGCGGCCGCTATTCCTCCACCAGCGCAGTGGGCGGAGCGGTACTTTCTCTGGCTTTCGGATCAGATGTATTCGACCGTTTCCTAAAGGGCGCCGCTGAAGAAGACAAACTGAGCCTCGAAAGGGATACCCGCAAAAATCCCGCTTTGCTGGATGCGCTCATCGGCATCTATGAACGCAATGTACAGGGTTACTCCGCCACTGCAGTATTGCCCTACAGCCAGGCTCTCAGCCGTTTCCCCGCTCATCTCCAGCAGTTGGATATGGAAAGCAACGGCAAATCCGTGAACCGCTTTGGCGATAAGATCTCTTATCTCACCGGACCCGTCATCTTTGGCGAACCCGGAACCAACGGCCAGCATTCCTTCTATCAGCTGCTCCACCAGGGCACCGACATCATTCCATTGCAGTTCATGGGCTTTTGTGAAAATCAGCTGGGCACCGATGTGAACATCCAGGGCAGCACCAGCCAGCAGAAGCTGTGCGCCAATGTGGCAGCGCAGATCATGGCCTTCGCCTGCGGCCGTGATAACGAAAACCGCAACAAGCATTTTGAGGGTGGCCGTCCTTCCTCCATCATCATCGGAAAGCAGCTCACCCCCGAAGCCCTGGGTTCCCTTCTGGCCCATTTTGAAAACAAGGTAATGTTCCAGGGCTTTGTGTGGAACGTGAACAGCTTCGATCAGGAAGGCGTTCAGCTCGGCAAGATCCTGGCCAAAAAGGTGCTGGCCCACGAAACCGATGGCGCGCTGAAGGAATTCAGCGACCTGATGAGCATCTGATCCCCCCTATACAGTCAAACAAAATCGGATATACTAAACAAGTTT
>JAZLIA010000017.1:0-34065 GCA_045617125.1 Clostridia bacterium
GCTCCGTTTCACTGAACTGATAAATCCATTCGCCTTGATGCCTAATATCATCAATCTTTATCCCGTCTCCGGATACGGTTTTTCCGCATCTGGGACAGGTTTCGGGGTCTGTGCAATAAGCATAATGCCTATACGGATCCCCTGCAATTTCATTACATACAGAACATACTCCCCAATGCTCCGTTTCACTGAACTGATAAATCCATTCGCCTTGATGCCTAATATCATCAATCTTTATCCCGTCTCCGGATACGGTTTTTCCGCATCTGAGACAGGTTTCGGGGTCTGTGCAATAAGCATAATGCCTATTCGGACTGCATGTAATTTCATTACATACAGAACATACTTCCCAATCCTCCGTTTCACTGAACTGATAAATCCTCTCGCCTACATGCCAAACATCATCAATCTTTATCCCGTCTCCGGATACGGTTTTTCCGCATCCGGGACAGGTTTCGGGGTCTGTGCAATAAGCATAATGCCTATACGGACCCCATGCAATTTCATTACATCCAGAACATACTTCCCAATGCTCCGTTTCACTGAACTGATAAATCCTCTCGCCTTCATGCCAAACATCATCAATCTTTATCCCATCTCCTGATACAGTTTTTCCACACAAGATGCAAGTATCAGGATCGGTGCAATAGGCCTTATGCACACACATTTCTGCCATTGTGTTATGCACTATCAAAAATGTCATAACAAAAAGAAGTACTAATTGGATCATTATCTTTTTACAATTGATTTCTTCCATAACTTTGTCCCTTTTCATATTTTCCTCCTCTTTCATGCGATACGGCGTTCTTTTCGCTTGGCATAAATGATCGACTGCTATCATCACGATATTATCACATTATGTGATAATTTTCAATATCACAGAACGTGATACATATAATGTTTTTGATGAGTTGCTTGAGGTGGAATGAGATGCGGTTGCGTGATATGCGGGAGGACAGAGACCTGACACAAACCCAGATTGCCGCGCTTCTGCATGTGAGACAGAGTACCTATTCACAATATGAAAACGGACAAAGGCAGATACCAATTGATTTTCTAATGTCTTTAGCTGATTTTTTTGATACATCTGTTGATTATATTTTGGAACGCACTAATGTATCAATCCCATATCCAAAATCAAAAAACTTGGAATGAAACAAGGTCCTGTTCTGATCCCATTCTATTTCTTTGTTTTTTCGGATCACTTACCCAATAAATGCATGCTATACAGCACACTACTAAAATAAGCCGCCTGAAAATTTCATGTTTTCCGGCGGACATGTTCATATTTAAAAAGAAAGCTTATTTGCGCGTCTGATCATGACTTACAGTATATTTTCGCACCTTTGCGAAGCTTGAACCCGTAAAGCGCACCGCCTGACGGATAGACATACCTTCTGAAAGAAGCTTCCTCAGAAGCTTATCCTGCTTTTCCGGAAGGATCTGTGCAAATTCCTCCGGGGTATCGAATTTACCTACCTTTCGTGCCAGTTTTCTGGCCTGTTCTTCGGTAAGACGGTTACGCTTTCCTTTTCCAGCTTCCAGACAGGTCATTTCATCCCTCCAGGTGTGGAAATCAGCAAACTGATCCTGTGCCATCCAGGAAGAAACCAGATCTGAACTTATAAGAGGATCGGTAAAATAATCCCTATAGCTGGTGTAGGGATAATCGTCCGGCTTTTCACACAGCCCTGAACGCACCGGTTCAGAATGGATATAGCGCATCACACGGACCAACTCAGCTTCATTTTCCACCGGTTCGCTTGCAAAACGGCCCCGGAACAGAGGCCCGGAGCGGGCATATTTCAGATTGAACCATCCCACATATCGGGAACCTGCTCTTTTCATCGTGTTGCTGAGCGTTTCATTTCCCTGCCGGATCAAGAGATGCACATGATCCGGAAACAATGAATAGGCGATCAGATCAAAACGGCTTATATCTTTGCACTCCTTCAAGACCTCCAGATATTTCTGGCGGTCTTTTTTATCCTGAAAAAGAGCGTTTTTTTCTATTCCCTGGATCAATACATGATAGACCCCTGTGCTTGATTCCTTTCGCGCTGTACGCGGCATAAACATCACCCATTTGATTATATCACAGGGGGAATAAACGGTCAACACATAGAACCGTCCCTTCGTGTTTCCTAACGCCAAGTTCATATTTTTGGAACAATCCGGTTTTCAAAAGCAATGCTCCCATGCCGGTTTTTCAGGCCTTCTAAAAAAAGAAATTCAAATTAATAATGTCACATTGCACTGTCCCTCTGTGTTATTTTAATAATTTTAATACCTTCATCATATATCCAACACCGCTTTTGAAAAGCAGAACGCGACCCAAAGCAAAACAAAAAAACACCCGGAAAACGGTTTTCCGTTCTCCGGGCATTATCAGATCAGATTCACTCCGCTTCGGCCAGGAATTCATTCAGCTGATGCACCAGTTCATCCGCATTGGTCCCATGCGCGGCACAGGCATCTTCCAGAGATTCACCGATCGAATGAGGGCATCCCAGGCAGTGCATGCCAAACTCCATCATGATCTTGGCTGTTCCGCGATGAAGATTCAGGACCTCTCCAATGGTCATTTGCTTGTTGACTTCGTTTTTCATTTTCCTTTCCTTTCTCTGTGATCCATGAAGGACACAGACAAGCAATTATTTTTCAAAACCCAGCGTTTCCGCAACAATGTAAAGCGGACGCCGGCGGGTCTCATTGTAAACACGGCTGAGATATTCGGAGGCAAAACCGATACAGATATGCAGCGTGCAGGCAATAAAGGTGATAATTGGAATGAGGCGAAGCGCCCCTGCGGATATTCCCTTCAGATCCAGGATCAGGAACACGATCAGCGATATCAGCGTTGCCACACCGTAAAACACGCCAAAGAGCAGGGAAAGCTGAAGCGGCTTATCGGAAAAGCTGAAGATGCCATCCTTAGCAAGACGCACCATCTTTTTGAGGGGGTAGTGGGTCTCTCCGGCAAAGCGTTTATCCCGGTCATATTCCACCTGGCTCTGTTTAAACCCGGCCCAGGCAAACATGCCGCGCAGAAAACGGTCATGCTCCGGCATATTGCGGATCACATCGCACACCTTTTTATCCACCAGACGAAAATCTCCCGTATCACGGGGCACCATTCCTCCGGTCAGATGATTCAGCAGCTTATAATATACTTCTGCCGTCACTTTTTTGAAAGCCGTTTCTCCATCTCTCTTTTTGCGTTTTCCGCTGACAATATCGGCTCCCTGCTTCCATTTTTCCGCCATGAGAGGGATCACCTCAGGCGGATCCTGCAAATCGGCATCAATAATGATCACTGCGTCACCGGATGCATAATCGATGCCTGCGCTCACAGCATTCTGATGTCCGGCATTACGGGCGAAGGAGATCACCTTCACATTCGGATCGCTGTTTTGCATATTACGGAGGATCGCTAAAGTATCATCCCGGCTCCCGTCATCAATATACAGGATCTCATAGCTTTCCTTCATATCCTGCATTACCCGGGAAAGCCGTTTATGGGTTTCCTTCAGCACGGCTTCCTCATTATAGCAGGGAACAATAACGGAATAGGTCATTTTTTCTCCTCACAGCATACGGATGAGCAGATTGTTCTGTTCATCCGTTTCCAGCTTCAGCATCTGTTCCTTCTCTAATTGCTTCAGAACATCACTGAAACGCTTGAAACCGATCAGCTTTTCACTGTAATCGGGATAATCCGCACGAATATCAGCTTTCAAAATCGACGGATTCACTCTCACAAAACCGCCTTCGCGGTAACGCTGCAGCTGTTCACGGAACGCATCCCGCCAGTTTTCTCCGTTCATTTGCTTCTTTTTGCTTTCTTCCTGCTCCGGATTCAGGCTTACGATCACATTAAAATTATCATTCCGGAACCGGATCGTACCGTATTTTGAAGAAAGCTTGCTGAGCAGCTTTCCAAAGGATGCACAGCCGTAGGTCTTCTCATTGAAATCAGGACGCAGACGCAGCAATGTTTCCTTCAGCTCTCCCGCCAGCATTTCACCTTCGTCTGCCTGCTCCGTCAGGATGCTTTCCAAAGTCTTGTTAAGGGTGCTGTCGTCCATCTGCTCATCCCGGGATTGTTTATGCCGGTTATTTTTTCCCCGCCCGGAAGAGGATGACACTGTTTCCAGAAACTGGAATTCGTTGCATGCATTGATAAACACCGTGCTGGCCACTTCGCTGCGGCTGATCCCCAGCACAAACTTACCCATGCTTTTAAGGCGTCCTACCAGGGGAGTATAATCACTGTCACCGGAAACGATACAGAAAGAATCGATAAGAGAATTGGTATAAGCCACCTCGATGGCATCGATCACCAGCTGGATATCCGCATTGTTTTTCTGACTGCAGCCATAGCGGATCGAAGGAACTACAGTAAAAGTGTTTGAAAGAAGGATCTCCTTCAGGTCGGAAAACCGGTCGGTATAACCATATACCTTTCCAAGAAGGATATCCCCGCGGATCTTAACCTTCTCAAGAATATCATTCAGCGTGGACACTTTGGCGCCGCAGTTTTCAAGATCCACAAACAAAGCAAACCTGGATGTACTCATAAAACCTCATTGAACGTTTTATCAGGGAAAAGCAGAAAACGCATTGACCCTTCATTTTCATTATAATGCCTGCATTTGCTTTTTACAAGAGACAGCAGAAAAACCTGTTCTTATGCTTTCATTTCCGCTTCTGCTGTCAGTTTTTCATAGGTGACGCCATATTTTTCAGCAATATCCTTCGCCCAGGACATCCCCTCCGGGGGAGCAATGCGCACACGGAAGGAACGCATCCCGTCTGCTGAACACACGATCAGCGACACTGCCCTGTGTTTTTCAGGATCCAGCTTCTCACATTCCGAAGCAAGCTTGTGCATATGAGTATTATAGATGGACCTTGTTTCCTTTTGGATCACAGCCCTCACCGCATCTGCGGCAATATAGTAGCCCTCCTCAAAAGATGTGGTGGAAAAGGTTTCATTGAGCAGCAGCAGCGAACCCTGCGTGCATTTTGCATACAGGCTCCGGAAACGCTGACATTCCTCACCAAGACGTCCCAGATCCAGCGTTTTATCCTCATCTGCAGGAAAATGAGTAAGAATCCGGTCGACCGGATCAAAAACAAAGCTTTTCGCGGGCACGCTGATCCCGCCCTGAGCCATCACAAACAATTGACCCACTGCCTGTGTCACCGTTGTTTTTCCGCCGCGATTCGCCCCGGTAAGGATATACATCCGGTTCTTTTTATCAAAGAACAGATCGTTCACGACCACATTTTCCGGCTTTTCCGAGCTGACCAGCTTGAGATTATAAAAGCCTTCTGCCTTCATATCCTTTTGAGATCTTTTTTCTTTGTTCACACAGGGCCTGGAAAAATAATAACCTTTGTTCATTTTATCCCGGATCCATTCCGCCCATCTTACGTAATAAGTCAATTCCGGGATCAGATCGGCAATATCGCGAATATTTACTGTCACGTACCGGTTCAGCATATCCCGCAGCCTTCTGCAGGTAGAGGAAAGAATTTCTCCCGCTGCATTTTCAATGGTGCGGGTGATACCGGCATCCGCATTTCCGTCAGGAACATGGGAGAGGGACATCGCCATCAGGGGATTAACACGGGCCATCATGTGTTTTGCATTGCTCTCGATCGAAGAAAACGCATCCGGAATCGATGCAGGCATGTAATTCATGCTGCCGTCCCATTCTGAATCCCTGTTGATGGAATCCCTTCTCGAAAAGGATTCCACAAAATGATGCAGTATTCCTGAACGGGTGAAGGGCTTGCTGTTTACACTGACAAGTCCAAAGCTGACCGCTTCAAACCGCTCGTTGAGGTTGATTCCCAATGTTGCGCTCTTCAGGTTCCGGGTATCCGCTTTCAAGGCCTGCACATCCTTTTTCAATGCGTCAAACCCGTTATCCTCATAGATCTTTTTGATCTCTGCAGCCAGATCCTTGAGTCCATCTGATTGGAGCGTTTCATCAGAAAGGCAGGTGTGTATCTCTTCCACACAGCGGATGTAATCACCCATTTCATCCAGACGATGTAAAAGATCCCACACTCCGGAGGTATCATCAGAATAACGATGTACGGCTCCATATTCATTAAGCAGCTTCACATGGTCCAGCAGCTTCATCAGCTTTTCCACCATTTCGGGATGAGAAAGGATGTCAGCAAACACATCCGATCTAAAATTGGCTACATCCGGATCATCGGTCAGGTTGATCATGACCTGACGGATCATCAACTGTTCATTTTTGATCGCGGTAAGAGAATCGCAGATCGCGTCCATTCCCGTGTCATGCCAGCTTTCATCCGGCATGGGTTCATAGGTCACCCTGTCCTGCCAGGGATACAGAATGCTCAGCTTTCCCATTCAAAACCCTTCTTTTCTGCTTTTTACTGAATGATCTGAATAATCATATCATATCCTTGCTTCTTTTACAATAAACAGAGAGATACCGATCTGCAACTATACGACCCGGTATCTCTCTGTTCTTTTATTGTTTTGGAAGCTTATCCTCTTTTATCAGAAGCAGCCCTGTGCAAGCATGGCCTCAGCCACTTTCTTAAAGCCTGCAATATTCGCGCCGGCAACCAGATCATAGCCAAGTCCGTTCTCTTCTGCTGCAGCTGCGGAGCTATCATGAATATTCTTCATCATCTTTTTCAGCTGCGCATCCACTTCTTCCTTTGTCCACACCAGGCGCTCGCTGTTCTGTGCCATTTCCAAACCGGAAACACCGACTCCGCCGGCATTGACTGCCTTGGAAGGAGCCACGATCATGTGCTTCTGAGCACGCAGGAAATTGAGCGCGTCATTCGTAGTGGGCATGTTCGCCACTTCGATATAGTACTTAACCCCTGTCTCAGCGATCTTCTTCGCCCAATCCAGGTTCACATCATTCTGGGTGGCGGCAGGCATCATCACATCCACATCCTTTGCACCCCAGGGCTTGCCGCCCTCAACAAAGGTGCATCCGAACCTGTCGGCATAGGATCTGCAGTGCATGGGATCATTCTGGCGCATATACAGAATGTAATTCAGCTTTTCTTCGGTGCACACACCGTCCGGATCACAGATATATCCGTCCGGGCCGGAGAAATAGGTCACTTTTGCTCCAAGCTCAGCCGCTTTTTTCATAATGCCCCATGCAACATTGCCATAACCGGACACCGCGATCCTTTTTCCTTCAATAGTATCCTTCTCATGCTTGAATACTTCTTCAAGATAATAAACAGCACCATATCCGGTAGCTTCAGGACGGATCAGGGAACCGCCATAGCTCAGTCCCTTTCCGGTAAGCACACCGTTTTCCCAAACGCCCTTCAAACGGCGGTACTGCCCGTACAAATATCCGATCTCGCGGGCACCCACACCCATATCACCGGCAGGAACGTCCACATCAGGACCAATGTAACGATACAGTGCAGTCATATAGCTCTGGCAAAAACGCATTACCTCGGCATCAGACTTTCCGGCAGGATCAAAATCGCTGCCGCCCTTGCCGCCGCCCATGGGCAGGCCGGTAAGGCTGTTCTTGAAGGTCTGCTCAAAACCCAGGAACTTGATAATGCTCTCATTCACGTTTTTCTGGAAACGCAATCCACCCTTGTAGGGACCGATCGCTCCGTTAAACTGGCAGCGCCAGCCGCGGTTGGTGTGCCACGCACCGTTATCATCCATCCAGACTACACGGAAAGTAAACATCCTTTCCGGTTCAGTCATCCGGTTGAGCAGGTCGTATTTTTCATATTCGGGATGCTTTTCGATCACAGGATCCAGAGAAGTAAGCACTTCTTCGACAGTCTGAACAAATTCGGGTTCATTTCCGTGCTTTTGTTTCACATTAGCCAGGACACTTTCAAGATAGGCATTCATCTTTTTTTCCTCCCGTGTCAGATTCTTACAGATTATAGCATGACATTCCGATTTACACAATCTGACTTTTCAAAGAAAACAAAAAGAAAGCGAATCGGTCCGCTTTCTTTTGGTTGATTCTTATTATTTTCCAAACACACGCACCGGCAAAACAAGGAAACGGTACTGATCACCGCTTACCGGCCTGAGCAGACAGGGAGAAACATTGGAATTGAAGCACATTACGATCTGAGTATCATCCACATTGTGAGCAACCTCGGTAAGGTAACGGGAATTGAAGGCAATATCCAGATCCTTGCCATCCGCCTTGATCGGGATCTCTTCATGAGCCTCTCCGGTTTCTGCATTGGCTGTCATGATCAGGATCCCGTCATCTTCGCTCTCACCGGATCTGATGTTGAGCTGGATCAGATTGTTCTTTCCTTCTCTCGCAATAAGGCTGCAGCGGTCGATGGCTTCATTCAATTTGGAAAGGTCGATCATGATCTGCGTCGTGCTTCCTGTGGGGAGGATCTTGCGGTAATCAATAAATTCTCCCGTAAGCAGGGACGCATAGAGTTTGATATTTTCAAAAGAGAATACGATATGGCTGCTGTTGAACTGGATATCCAGTATTTTGTCAGGATCATCCGGGATCATTCGGCTGATCTCTGTCATGACAGTTCCGGGAATCACACAGGAAAGCTTGCCATCTATCGCATTTTCGGGGATCTCATTTGGATTTTCTACCTTCTGCATTGCAAGACGGAAACCGTCAAGACCCACAAACACAATATGTTCCGAGGTCGCTTCCATCAGCACACCGGTCAGGATCTTGCGGGCTTCATCCTGTGATACGGCAAAAAGCACCCTGCTCACAGCCTGACGGAACAGACTGCAATTGATCTTCAGTTCTCTTTCACCGGCAGGTTCATTGATCTCGGGATATTCATCCTGATCCATTCCCTCCAGGCTCGTTTTGCTCTGCAGTGAGCGGATCAAAGCCCGACGGCGTTCGTTAATGTCGATACTGACTTCTCCGGAGGGCTGCTTACGCATGATCTCACCGAAAAGCTTGGCAGGAAGCAGCGCAGTGCCTTCCTCACTGATCACAGAAGGCACTTCAGCACGAACCGACATTTCACCGTTCGTGCAGGTAAGAACCAGATGATCCTCCTCTGATTCGATCAGGACCCCTTCCATTGCGGGGAAAGTGGCTTTTGCAGGAACGGCACGAAGCACCATACTCATGCCGTAGTTTATTTCGTCATTCAAAACTTTAAATTTCATAAAGACCTTCTTTCATTATTGAGCCGCTAAAGCATAAAGAGCAGTAGCAGTAGATAAATAAATCATCGTCATCATCATACAGTGGATCATGTGCAAAACCCTTTGCGACCGGTGAAATAGTTGGGTTCAGCTCAGAAAAGAAGCTGTGGATAAAATCGGGATTCATGTGAATAATATGCCGGAACATTCCTATTTTGCCATATACAAAGGTAAAAATCAAGCATTTTGATGATCAGAAAAGAATGATGAAACAGTGAAAGCGTCTGAAAAAGAAGAAAAGCAGGGAAAAACAGAAAAATTCCTCAGAAGAAAAGGAAACAAAAAAGATCTGTCCACTTATCAACAGCCTGTTAATAACTTTATTCCACGGTTGAAAAGGCCTGCAATAAAGGGAAAAGGAGAATGTTTTTCACAGAAAAGAAGGAAAGTTATCCACAAAAGGATCAAAGCACGGAACAGATAAAGTTTTTCCTGTAAAAAGAGAGAAAAGAGAGGTTTCTTTAACGGCAGTTTCCGTGATCCTTTCTACGGCTTCTCTGTAAAGATTGATTTGAATGGAATATCTTTGAAGAAGTTCGTTTTCCGAACAATGATCGGTTTTATAATCCACCAGCACCCACTTTCCATCCTCGATAAAGCACAGGTCAATCACGCCCTGAAGGATCGTTTTATCCTTTACGTGAAGGTTAAAGGCCCATTCCCGCTTGATCAGAGGAGAACAGAGAGCCCGTTTTCCAAGTGTTGATTGGAAGAACCGGGAAAGCATATCATGATCCAGCAGGGAATATTCGGTGTCTGACAGAATTCCCTTTGCATAAAGCATATCAAGAGCTGCATCCAATCCGGAGGAAAGAAAAAGATCATAATCCATACAGCCCAGGGCTTTGTGAGTCAGTGTGCCTTTTTCTGCATTGGTCATACCGCGGCGGGAAGTGAGAAAATCAGGTTTCAGCGAAGGACCTGTATTTTTCCGTTTATCTGCAGAGGTTTCTTCCATGTCTTCCTCTGTACGCAGCTTTTTTACAACAGAGGAAACGGAGAGCTTAAGTGGAGAAAGAGAAGGAGAGGTGCGTTCCATATAATAAAGAGTGTCCGGTGTAAGCGGAGTATCATCCGGTTCGAAAGAAAAATCAGAATGATCGGAGCGAAAAGACAGGTCAGAAATCTTCTGATGATGAACGGACCAGCTACCGCCATTTTCAATGGTGAATGAGGTGTCATTTTCCGGATCAATATAGCCGTAAAGCGAGCGGCACACCCAATCCAGCATGCAGTTGACAGTGAAGGCCCCGGTTTCGCCCGGAGGAGAAGAAAGAGCCAAACAATCATTTTTCTTGGAGGGAGAACCCAGCAGATACAGTTTCTTTTTTGCTCTTGTCATGGCTACATACAGTAAACGGCATTCCTCAGCGATCTGTTCCCGCTTCTTTTTACTGAGCAGGGCACGAAAGGCAAAGGTTTCATTTTCTGTTTTTCTGTTGATACGGTTGTCAGGATCGATATAACGAATGGCGCCACCAAGCACCGGATCAAAAAGAGCCTTAGAGGAGGGATTTCGAAAAGCTCGTGCAGTTTCGCAAAGAAAAACCACGTTGAATTCGAGCCCTTTGGATTTGTGCATGGTCATGATACGTACTACGTCTTCATTTTCACCGATGTTCTTTGCCGTTTTCTCGTCATCGGCAATACGCACATTTTCTACCGATCTGAGAAATGCTCCGAGATCACATGGGCTGTCGCAGACGGCAGCCTGTTCACAAAGAAGACGCAGGTCAGCCTGTCTCAGATCACCGTCCTCCAGAGCGCCGCACCTTACATACAGTCCGCTTTCTCTCAGAATCGTATAGAGAAGAGATTCCACGGTCATCTGACTTGCAAGAAAACGCCATTTTTTCAGAATTTCAAGGGTTGTGCGGATCCGCATTCCAAGAGGGGAATCTTCTGTGGATCTGTTAAGGAGAAGGGTGTAAAAGGGAGTTTCTCTTTTACTGTGAAGGCGAATGAGAGCAAGTTCCTGATTTGAAAAAGAGAAACAGGGACAGTGCAGCGCTGCGATCAGAGGAATATCACGATAGGGATTATCGATCACTTTCAGAATACTCAGTACATCTGAAACCTCCGGCAGATCGTAAAACTGTTTATCTGCGTCAGAATATACAGGAATACCGGAGGAAGAAAGAATCTTTGCAATCACAGGTGCTCTTCCGGACGCATTTCTGATCAGGATGGCAATGTCACGGTAACGAACAGGCTGAATTTTTCCATTTTCGTCTTTCAGGCCGCTGCGTACAAGGCTTTGGATCTTTTCAGCCATATATGCGGCTTCATAACGATAACCAAAGAGCTGTTCTCCGCTTTCTTCTTCCTTTTCATCCTTTTCTTCGGCATTTTCCGGTTCATCGGAATCGTTTCTGAACAGGATCAGTTCAGTTTCTGTTCCCATGTGTGTGTCCGGTCCGGGCCTTAATTCCGCCTCATGGTCATATTCCAGCTCTGTTGCTTTTTCCCGCATGGCATAGGAAAAGACCCGGTTTACACACTCAAGAATGTTGAGATCGGAACGAAAATTATTCTGCAGTATGATCTTTCTTTTTTCTGATGCTTCATCAAAGGAAAAAACACGGTATTTTTGCTGAAACAGGGTCGGATCCGCCAAACGGAAACGATAGATGCTCTGCTTAACATCTCCCACCATAAAATAGCAGGTTTCCGGTGTGACCAGTCGGGAAAGGATCGTATCCTGAAGGGAGGAAATATCCTGGCATTCATCTACAAATATGGCACGAATGTTCCTGCATATGGAAAGACGGATCGTTTCGTCACTTAAGACCTTCAGGGCAAGATGCTCCAGATCATGATAATCCAGGTAATTTTTTTCTCTTTTAAAATGCGAATAGAGAAGATCGGTTTTTTGAGTAATCCTGACCAGAGAAGAAAAAGCAGGTATGGTAAAACGGATCGCTTCTTCTTCTTTTTCCCGTTCTGCAGGAATACAGGAGAGGATCAGAGCAAAATCCTTTTTCAGTTTGTCACGCAGTTTTTTATAACGTTCCTGAAGCTCCGGGTCTACCTGATCCCTGGCACTGATCCTGCCGATATTCGTAAAGGAATAGGAAAAGGGCTTCCCGCCTGTTTGCCCTTCAAGAATTTCCTGTTCAAGCTCCAGGATCATTTTTTCATCCTGAAGAAAGCTGACTTCATAGGGAAGAGGACCGCCCTGCTGATAAAGCAGCTCCCGCATCTGTGCAAGCTTTTCCGTGAGTCCTGGCAGCATACGTTTTGCCTGAAAACGCATTTCGTCAAAATATCTGGAAAGATCATCACGGTCAAGCGCCTTTTCCATCCATTCATCGGGATCGGCAGCTGAACAGATGAATCTTCGGCATTCATCCGACATTTCCCGGATCTCGGAAAAGGAAAAGCTGTCCAGCAAACGCCGGTCGTCCGGCTCGGGATCCGCGCAGACGGTTTCCAGCACTTGATCGTAAGCCCGGTCATACAGGGGATCCAAAAGATATTTTTCTGCTACGCGGCTCATGGGGTCGATGCCGGCAGCCTGAAAATGACGCCGGATCAGACGGCTGCAAAGCACATGCAGCGTGCAGATATCAGCACGGTTTACCAGCATGGACTGTTCTCTCAGCAAAGGATCGTCACTTTCATCCAGAGCGCGTATCAGCTTGGCCCGCATATCCGCTGCGGAAGCCCTTGTGAAGGTGACAATGATCATCTGATCGATCGAAATTCCTTCACGCATCATCGAAAGGATCCTTTCGATCAATACTGTGGTTTTTCCTGAGCCTGCCGCCGCACTTACCAGCACCTGAGGATTGCGGGCAAGGATCGACTTTTGCTGTTCCGGTGTGAAATTCATTTTTTACTCCCGATCATTCCGGGCTGGCCGGATTATTCCCTGATGAAGTGATTATAGCATATTTCGGAACCAAATGCACCGAGCAGACACAAATGTTTCACGTGAAACATTAAAAAGAGCCGTTCCCCTGAGGAACAGCCCTCTAACATGTTTCACGTGAAACATGATGTGTATGATTTATCCTTCTGCCTGTACGGAACGCCGAGCCTTCAACAGATCCTTCAGTTCTTTCTGGTTTACCAGCCGGTAAGCGGGATGATAATGAGTACTGTAGCTGACGGAATGGCTGAGTGGTGCGCACCGCTTCATGCTGTAGGTGCTTAAAAACACATCGATCTCGACCGGATCAAATGGAAGCCGTTCCGTTTCACATAATTTATAGAGCTGACGGATACGGGAGCGGAAGCCCTCGGAGGATCCTCTTTTCTGCGAAGCACAGCGAATGAAAAGTGAAAGAATCTCTTCGCGCGTCAGTTTTTTCAGCGCCGGACGAAGATTGAGACGGCAAAGCCCTTCCCCAATGGGTTCGTAAAGAGCCTCGTTATCCCGGGGTTCTCCGCAATGATCCAGTTCGGAATACAAATAGCGTTCCGCAGTTTGCCGGTCCCGCATCAAATGACTGCAGCCGAACTCGGCCTGATACACCAGCTTGATCACATCCTGTATTTCGCAGTGCGGATAAAGCTCAAGATGACGTAATATCATATCTTCCATAGCAGCAATCCCTCCGGGTTCATAAAATAGCATAGATGCCTTGAATTGTCAAACATTGCCGTTATGTCCTGCTGGGGCTTTGTGTTGCAAATATGTGTCCTGTGCTCTATAATATAACATGGTATCATGGTGCTAAAGCAGCCCTGTACCGGAAAGGAAGTTGTTTCATGGCTGATAAGCTTGACCTGATCCGCAATTTCTGCATTATCGCGCATATTGATCACGGTAAATCCACTCTGGCGGACCGGATCCTGGAAAAGACCGGTGTTTTTGAGCAGCGCCAGATGGTGGAGCAGATTCTGGACAGTATGGAACTGGAGAGGGAAAGAGGGATCACGATCAAATCCAAGGCGGTGCATATGCGTTATCAGGCAAAGGATAACAAAGAATACACCCTCAACCTGATCGACACGCCGGGTCATGTGGATTTCAGCTATGAGGTGAGCCGGGCATTGGCAGCCTGTGAAGGCGCGGTTCTGGTGGTGGATGCAACTCAGGGCGTTGAAGCGCAGACCCTGGCAAACGTATATATGGCTTTGGATCATGATCTGGAGATCGTTCCGGTGATCAACAAGATCGATCTTCCCAGTGCCCAGCCTGAACAAACGAAGAATGAGATCGAGGAAGAGATTGGTCTGGATGCTCAGGAAGCGCCGCTGATCTCAGCAAAGATAGGGATCGGGATCGATGATGTGCTGGAAGCTATTGTAAAACAGATCCCGCCTCCCCGGGGAGATGAAAAAAAGCCGCTGCAGGCGCTGGTGTTTGACGCGGTATATGATAATTACCGCGGCGCCATCTGTTTTGTCAGGATCATGGAAGGCACGATCCGCGCCGGGATGCGTATGCGCATGATGCAGACCGGGGCTGAATTTGATGTGGTGGAAGTGGGAACTTTTTCGCCTACCTATTCTCCCTGTGAACGCCTTTCCGCCGGTGAGGTCGGCTATGTGGCTGCCAGCATCAAGGATGTGCGCGACACCCGTGTAGGCGACACCATCACCGATGCGGCTTTCCCGGCGGAAGAACCCCTGCCTGGCTACAAGGAAGTGCAAAGTGTGGTGTTCTGCGGCATTTATCCCGCGGACGGGGCGGATTATGACAACCTGAAGGAAGCGCTGGAAAAGCTCAGGATGAATGACGCTTCCCTTTCCTTTGAGCCGGAGACCTCTGTGGCACTGGGCTACGGGTTCCGCTGCGGTTTTCTGGGCCTGCTGCACATGGAAATTATTCAGGAACGTCTGGAAAGGGAATTTGACCTGGATATCGTCACTACGGCCCCCAGCGTAATATATGAGGTGGAGAAAACCGACGGTACGCTGCTCCGTATTGACAATCCCACAAATCTCCCGCAGGTGACCGAGATCAGCGAGATGCGGGAACCCTACTGCCGGGTGAATATCTACACGCCAAAGGAATATGTGGGAACCTTGATGGATCTGTGCCAGGATAAACGGGGCACCTTCATTGACATGCAGTATGAAGGGGAACGGGTAAAGCTTCTGTATGATGCCCCTCTTAATGAATTGATCTTTGACTTTTTTGATCAGCTCAAGTCCCGCAGCCGCGGATATGCTAGCTATGATTATGAAATAACCGGTTATCAGCCCAGTGAGCTGGTGAAAATGGACATGCTGCTCAACGGCGAGATCTGCGATGCCTTCACGATGATCGTGCATAAGGATAAGGCCTATGAACGGGGCCGTTCCATTGCAGAAAAGCTGAAGGATGTCATTCCGCGCCAGCAGTTTGAAATTCCGATTCAGGCGGCGATCGGCGGCAAGATCATTGCCAGGGAAACCGTCAAGGCCATCCGGAAGGATGTTCTTGCCAAATGCTATGGCGGCGACATTACAAGAAAAAAGAAGCTGCTGGAAAAGCAGAAGGAAGGTAAAAAACGGATGCGTCAGTTCGGCACGGTGGAGCTTCCGGGAGAAGCCTTTATGGCTGTGCTGAAGATGGGAGACGACAAATAAGCGTTTATTGAGCCTCGCAGCGATATGGAAGCATACGGGGTTCGCGGAGGAAACGAAAACATGGGTATTGTGGATATCGTCATCCTTGTTATTGCCGCGATCAGCGTGATCTATGGCATTTATCGGGGATTTCTGGGCAGTCTTCTGTCCGGCGGCTGCTTTATACTGGCTGTGATCTGTGCCTTTTCATTTGGTCCGTCACTCAGCGCCGCTCTGCGTGGAAACCCGGGAGTGAAGGAACTGATGGTCACCTACACCGATGCGGTGGCACGGGTGGGAGATCAGACCCTGGCCAACACGGAGGTCACTTTGCTCAGTGAGGAGCAGATCGGAAAGATCATCGGTGACACCGGCCTTCCCGGAGTGATCGGCAATATCCTGGAGGAATGCCTGAAAAACAAGACCTTTGTAAGCAGCGGCATTACCACCGTGAAACAGTATGTATCGGATACGCTGGTGGGCATTACCGTGAATGTGATCAGCTATGTTTTGTGTTTTCTGCTTGCCTGTATCGCCTTTTCTGTGCTTGGGAGCGTGATCCGTCATGTGGCGGATCTGCCTGTGCTCAGACAGTTGGACGGTCTGGCCGGCGGCGTGTTGGGGCTCATTCGGGCGGTGCTGATCCTGTATGTGCTCTTTTTACTTGTTCCTGTCATGGATACGCTTTTGCCTGTGGAGGGGCTGAGTGACCTGATCAGCGAAAGCAGGCTTGCTCCGTTCTTTACCAGCAGCGGGTTCTTCACGCGGGTCGCCGCGTGGATCTTCTGATGCTGCGTGTGTCCGGGATCCGGGTGGCTCCGGGGACGGACGAAAAGCGTCTGACCGCCGCGGCAGCATCCCGGCTTCGTGTGCCGCCCAAATGTGTAAAAGAGATCCGCATCGTAAAAAAAAGTGTGGATGCCCGCGATAAAAAAGAGATCCGCATCATCTATACCCTGGATGTGATCCTGACAAAACCTGAAAACAGCGTACTTTCGGTTTTGCCCTCCGGTATATGTACCCGCGTGGAAAAAGAAAAACCGTTCACGGTTTCCCCTGCCCGTATTCCGGGACCTGTGCCTGTGGTGGTGGGTCTGGGTCCGGGAGGGCTGTTTGCCGCATTGTATCTGGCTATGGCTGGACTCAGGCCCCTTGTGCTGGAGCGGGGCGAGCCGGTGGAAAAGCGCAGAAAAACGGTGGATCTGTTTCACACGAACGGAAGCCTGGATCCGGAAAGCAACGTGCAGTTCGGCGAGGGCGGAGCGGGTGCATTTTCGGATGGAAAGCTCACCACCGGCATAAAGAATGAGCGCTGCCGGGCGGTGACGGAGATCCTGATACGGTTCGGCGCACCGGAGGAGATCGGTTTTCTGGCCCGTCCCCATATCGGAACAGACCGGCTGCCGCAGGTAGTGTCTTCCATAAGGAAAGAAATTGAAAGGCTTGGAGGCAGGGTGCTGTTTGGTTCCCGTCTGTGTGATATCAGAACGGAAAAAAGCCGTTTGACCGGGATCGTTTGGAAAGACCGGGACGGCATTCATGAACAGGAATGCGAAAGGATGATCCTTGCGATCGGCCACAGTGCTTCGGATACCCAGCAGATGCTGTTTGAACGGGGAGTCAATATGGTGAGGAAGCCCTTTTCCGTGGGGGTCAGAATCGAGCATCCCCGTCTTTTGATCGACCGTGCCCAGTACGGTGAATATGCGGGAAACCGGGATCTGGGAGCTGCGGAGTATCATTTGAGCACGCATTTGAAGGATGGAAGAGGAGTTTATACCTTCTGCATGTGTCCCGGCGGCACCGTGGTCGCTTCAGCCAGCCGTGAGGGCGGGGTCTGTACCAACGGGATGAGCGTATTTTCAAGAGACGGTGAAAATTCCAATGCAGCGCTGCTGGTGGATGTGCGCACCGATGATTTTCCGGACAGTCATCCTCTTTCCGGCTATGTGCTTCAGCGTATGTGGGAGGAAAGAGCGTTTCGTGCTGGCGGCGGAGGGTACCGTGCGCCGGTCCAGCGCGTGGAGGACTTTCTGAATGGAAGGGAGACCGTGCGCCTTGGCGATATCCGGCCTACCTATCTTCCCGGTGTCACTAAAGCCGATCTGCGCTCTGTGCTTCCGCAGGAACTGATCGAGGATCTCCGGCAGGGAATACTGCAGTTTGACAGGCAGCTTCAGGGCTTTGCCCATCCGGATGCGGTACTTACCGCGGTGGAGAGCCGTTCTTCCTGTCCGGTAAGGGTCACGAGAAGCGAATTGGGCGAGTGCAATATAGCCGGTATTTTTCCCTGCGGGGAGGGCGCCGGCTATGCCGGCGGCATCATGAGCGCCGCGGTGGACGGATTAAGGCAGGCAGAAGCGCTGGTAACTTCAGCTTCCCTGTAAATGAATGAATATCCGATCACGGATCGGAAAATGACGGAGGAAAAAATGCAGCCACCGTTTGATCAGCAGGATTCGGGCTGGACCAGGATGGGAGGCGGTCCGGAGCCTGTATACCGGGAAAACCCGAGCATTCCCATGCAGGAAAATACGGAAAACTTTGGCGGGAACGGTTATCCGGGTCCGTCTGCGGGAACTGTGATGCCGCCGCAGCAGCC
This sequence comes from Clostridia bacterium, assembly GCA_045617125.1. Lineage (GTDB taxonomy): Bacteria > Bacillota > Clostridia > Christensenellales > Aristaeellaceae > ZC3RG03. The sequence goes on from JAZLIA010000017.1 coordinate 18,318, forward strand.
GCATCAGGCTCCCCCGCGGCAGGAGCCTTACCCTTTAGAAGGCTTTGCAGGCGGAGAAGAAAGCGGCCAGGATTATTCGGAACGCAGGCAGACCGTGCGTTTCAACCTGGATCCGAAGCAGAACCGTATGCCTCCCACCGGGGTGAAGCCCCGCAGAAAAAGAAAAAAGGGAGCAGTGGCGATCTTATTTTTGATACCGGTGCTTTTGATCGCAGTGGCGGTGCTGCTGTTATCCTCAACGCGCGGAAAATACGGTTATATCACGCGAAGCACACTGAGCGCCAGCTATTCAGGAGACGCTCTGGTGGTTCGCAATGAAGCGATGTACACTCAGGATGGCATCACCCGCATCGATTATATTGCTCCGGAGGGCGCTCCGGTGCAGCGCGGGGATAAGGTGTGTACGGTGTATTCTTCCGGTTTTTCCGCAAAAGAGCTGACGACTTTGGAAAAATACCGGAATCAGATCAAGGATTATCATAAAAACCTGCTTTCTTCGGAGAATATTGCGGATCAGAAGCTGAACAGCCTGGAAAGCATCGTGATGGCCCGCGCTGTGGAGGTCCAGGCATTGGTGCAGGGGGCGCGGGGCAACCTGATCAATCAGGAGGTGCTGCTTACCGAGGCGATGCAGAACCGTATGCTATATCTGAAGCAGAAATATCCCGATGATCAGAAGCTGACCCGTCTGTATGAGGATGAGAACAGCCAGTCTCAGCGCATTTCCAGCTGGACCAAGCAGTATGCCGCCAACACGTCGGGCATGGTCAGCTTCTATACGGATGGTTTCGAGCCGGCTCTCAATATGAACACCTGGTTGGATTATGAGCCCGGAGAAGTGCGTTCCATGTTCCGGGGAAATATTCCGTCTCTGGGAGCGATCGGGCGGAACGCTGTGCCGATCTACCGTCTGGTGAGTCCGGAAAGCTGGAGTGTGCTGATGCTCAGCGACGATAAAAACTGGACGCCTGTTGTGGGACGCACCTATCAGATGCTGATCGAGAGCTTTGACAACACGGTGGTGAACGCGACCGTGGTCTCCTTCACCCTTTCAGGTGGGGAGCTGCTCATCCGACTCAAAATTGAGGACCCTGCCGACAGCATTGAGAATGTGCTGTATATCCGTTCCTGCCAGGTGCATTTGGGTGAAAGCGTGGATACGCTTTCTGTGCCGGAGGAAGCGCTGTATGAGCAGGAAGGTCTGATCGGCGTGGTGATCTATTCTGCCGATATGAGCGGCGAATATTTCGTTCCTGTATCTGTTATCAGCCGAACGGGCGGTTATGCCCATATCGTGCCTTCCATTTCCGGTGTGCTCAAGGAGAACATGCCGGTAAGGCTGTGGTAAACGGCCTTTGAAAGGGGAACAGAAAAATTGCGGTATCCCCATCAAGATGGTTGCAAAATGAAAATGTTACAGATATAATAAGAAATGTAAAGTGGATGAGTCCCGCCGTAATTTGGTTTCTTCAGGAAGGGCTCTGTTCCCTTTTCGGGATGAATGAGGAGGAAAAAATGGCTTTATCGGATAAATTTGGCAAATTCACCGGCTCGGTGCGCAGGATCGTGGATCGTTTTTTCTATGAGGATGCACCCGAGCAGGAAGAGGAATATGCTGCTCCGCGCGTTCAAACGCAGGATGCGGGCGCCCGTCAGGCGGTTTCCTATTATGCCCAGCCGGCGCCTGATCCCTACAGGCAGGGGCCTGAAGCGGCAAATGTTCAGCAGGGAATGGCCAATCAGGGTTATGCCCGTCCTGCTTATTCGGCTCCTTCCTATGCTGCTCAGCAAGCTTATGCCCGCCCGGCAGATCCAAGACAGCCTGCAGAGGAACCGATGCCCTACCGGCAGAGCGCTCAGACGGTGAACACCCAGTACAGTGCCCAGTTTCGTCCCACTCAGCGGAACCGCCGGGCCCGTCAGGAGATGGAAGAGGAAAATGTGGTTCCCTTCCCGGGGAATGCCCGTTCTGTGCAGATGCCTGTGATGCAGGAAGAAAACAGCAGCGAGGAACCTGCTTCCAGGTTGAACTCCGATATGTCCATGCGGGTGATGAGCGCCCGCAGCATTCAGGATTGCCGTGCCGCGATCTCCCTGCTGCGTGCGGGAGACATCGTTCTGGTCACGATGGATGGGGTTACCGATCCCGGTGAGATGCGCCGCTATGTGGACACCCTGTCCGGGGCCTGTTTCTCTCTTACCGCTACGATCACCAAGGTGAGCCGCTATGGCAGCTATCTTCTTGCGCCGCAGAGCCTGGGTGTTTTCTGTGACAGCGTGATCAGCCAGATGAATTCCGCTCCCCGGGCAAGGCAGAATCCTGCTCAGCCCCAGGGTGCGGTGATGCCTGCTGAAAATGCCGCCGCGGAGGAAAGCGCTGCCCGCAGTGTGCAGGGAGATGCGCGTCAGCCGTTCTATATGCGCCGTCCGCAGCAGGCTGCGGCACGTCCTGTGTTTGAACAGCAGCCCGCTGCCGGCGGATATGTGCCCGATGTGATGAATGAAGAAGCCCTGTAAAGGAGGTATACCCGATGGCGATTACCGTGACGATGATCGAAGAGAAGGAGTTTTCCCGAAAGGCGAGAGGCTACGATGAGCACGAAGTGGATGAATTTCTGGATGAGATCTGCGATGAAATGGTAAATATGCAGCGCGAGATTGCCGCTTTGCAGCAGCGCAACCAGCAATTGCAGAACCAGCAGAAGCCGTCCTTCACCCCTTCCGTGATCCCGGCTCCCGTTTCTCCTGCCATTCCGGTTCCCGCTGCGGCGCCGGCCTTTGCGGTTCCCGTTCCTGAAAAGAAAAAGAACGATGATGAGAGCGAGAAGAACATCGAAGCCGCTCTTGAGGTGCTTCGCAGCGCCAGAAGGGTGTATGACGAGACCGTGGAGGAAGCAAAAAAGAAGGCTGAGCAGATCCTGCAGGATGCCCGTGAGATCAGCGACGGAAAGTTGGAGCGTCTGGAGAGCGACAAAAAGGCGGCTCTTGAGGAGATCGAGATGCTGAAGGCTTCCGTGAAAGATTACCGCCGCCGCTTCCTTCGTCTCATGGAGGATCAGCAGCACCTGATGAACACGGAAAATGTGCTTTTCGACGATAAAAATTAACATTTCTTCCACTATATGAAAGATGAGAAAAAGGCCGGCTTCAGGGACAGAACGGAGCCGGTCTTTTCCTGAAAAGAGACAAAATCCTGTTGACAAAACAGGCGTCGTGCATTAGAATAAATCCATAGAAAATAGGTAGTATTTTTTCGGAACAGTCCCATAAAAAAGGAATTTTATGCGGGAAAACCGCGTAAAAAATAATCGAAAAGAGGTTTGTTTCATGAAAAAGATCGTAGCTCTGGTCCTGACTGTCATGATGCTGCTGACCGCTGTGTCCGCGTTCGCCGTGAACGAGGATGTGGAAGGCACCGTGGGCATCTATTCTTCCATGTATCCCTTTGTTATCGAAATGATGGATAAGGCTCTGAAAGCGGAATTCCCCAACCTGACCCCCGCTTTTGACAACAGCTTCTTCTTCTATGGCGGCACCAGCTCCCTGATCACCAAGGTTTACGGCGAAATGGACACCCAGACCCTCGGCTGCGACATGCTGATGGTCGCCGAGCCTGCCTTCTCCCTGGAACTCAAGGAAGCCGGCTATCTGGCTCCCGTTGAGATCGAAGGCGCTGACACCCTCCTCCGCTTCCCCTTTGACGCGGAAGGCTACTGGTATCCTGTGCGTGTGTGCAACATGGTGCTGGCTTACAACCCCGAGAGCGTCGAGTATTGGGCCAACAAGGGCGTGACCATCCCCAAGACCTTCAAGGCCTTCGCTGAGGACACCGCTCTCAAGGGCTACATCTCCATGGGCAACCCCCTCACCTCCGGCACCACCTTTGCCGGCGTTGCTTCCCTTACTCAGGAAGATCACTACGGCTTTGATTATCTGAATGGTCTGAAGGCCAATGATGTGATGATCGAATCCGGTTCCACCGCCATCGCCAAGCTGCAGAGCAACGAGTGCGCCTGCATCATGATCCTTGAAGAATCCATCCTCAAGTATCAGAAGGAAGCTGCTGATGCCGGAACTCCCTGCACCAACCTGGAAGTGATCTATCCCGAAGACGGCGTCATCCTGATCCCCTCCACCGTGATGACCGTGGCGGAAGATCACAGCGCCAACAACAATGTGGAAGCCTGCGAAGCCATTGAACAGTGGCTGCTGAGCGAAGAAGCCCAGAAGCTGATCCTGGAAGGCTATATGCATTCCGTGTTCGCCGGCATGAAGGAGATCCCCTACAATTCTGTTGACACCGACAGCCTGATCGAAAAGGATCTGGGCGTTGACTGGGTGAATGCTTATACCAACCGTGAAGCCATCAACCAGAAGTGGACCGATATCGTGACCACCAAGTAAGTTTTCGTCCCGGCGGGGGAAGCCGAATTACGGCTTCCCCCATTTTGGTAAAAAGCTTCCGACCCCCTTCCCCTGTGAGGGAAACGAATGAGCGAGGTGCTTGCGAATGAACGAAGTGAAGGCTGCAAGACAGCAGATCAGTATAAATAAAAGAGCAGCGGTGACTACGAAGCTGGGTTTGGCACTGGTGCTGCTGCTGGGTGTGGCTCTGATCCTTGCCGGAATTTCCGGTATCAGGACCCACGTGTCTTCCGGTTTCAGTACGGAAAACGCTTTCAGCCTGATCTACGACCTTTCCGGTGAATTGAAAAAGGAGTTCCCGGTGTATCAGGAGCCCGGTCTTGCCCATCTGACTCAGGAAGAACGCTCCCGTCTTGACAGTCTGGCTGCCGGAATGCTGGAGCAGACCTGGGAAAGTCAGAAGGCCGGTTCTGCGGAGGATCTGGACAGGATCCTGAATGATGGAAGTATACCCGGCGATCATCCCCTTTACCGTCTTTTATATGTGACCTATTCAGTGAACGGTCCCAAGGTGTCCACTGCCGTGAAAAAGCTGATCCGCGCAGTGCCCGCCGGGGAACGGGACACCCTTCGGCAGGAGCTGCTTCTTTGTGCGCTGAATGATACCCGCGCTCTTCCGGAATGCGCCTTAAAGGCCCTGGAAAAAGCCGGGGAGGACGAACGCGCTTCCATGCTGCTCCAACTGTATTTTGTCAGCTATGATGACGAGTGTGACGGTCTGAACAGCAATAAGGTGGCGGACCTGAAAAAGAGCGTCCGCGACAAGGGAGCTCAGCTGAACGCCTTCGGCATGATCTGCACCGGTGAAGTTGGCTTCCCCCAGCAGCTTGTGATCGGCAATGCCCGCACGGTGATCCTGATCGGGATCGTGCTGGTGTTTGATACTCTTCTTCTGGCTTTCCTTATGTGGAAGGACAAAAACTGGATCCTGGATCCCAAGTGGATCGTGATCCTTCTGATTGTGGATTTCCTGCTCTACTTCCAGATGATGCCCCTGGTCTATATGCTGATCAAGGCATTCTTCCCGGACGGATCCTTTTCTCTGGAAACGATCCGCCGTCTTTACACCTATCCTCTCAATCTGGAAGCGCTTAAAAATACGTTGATCGCTGCCACCGCCACAATGGTGCTGGGAACGCTTCTGGCTTTCCCTTTGGCCTGGCTGGTGGGACGCACCAATCTTTATGGCAAAAAGTTTTTCCGTTCTCTGTTTGTGCTTACATATATGGTGCCCCCTTATGTGGGTGCTATGGCATGGCTGCGTCTGCTCAACCCCAATGTTGGCACCATCAACCAGTGGATGCGCGTGCTCTTTAACCTGAGCGATACACCGGGCCCGCTCAATATCTATTCTCTGCCGGGTCTCATCTGGGTGCTTACCACCTTCTATTATCCCTATGCCTTCATCACCATCAGCCGGGCAATGGAAAAGATGGATCCTTCCCTGGAGGAAGCCAGCCGCATTTCCGGTGCTTCTCCGGCCAAGACTCTCTTTACCGTCACCCTGCCCATGATGATGCCTTCGCTTATCTCCGGTGCGCTGCTGGTGTTCGTTTGCGCGGCCAGCTGCTACGGCATTCCTTCCATCATCGGTTCCCCCGGAAAGGTGCACACGGTGACTACCCGCATCGTGGAATATGTGTCCCTGGGTTCTCAGGGCATGAATGACGCCACCGGCCTTTCGGTGTTCCTGATGGCGGTTGCGTTCCTGATCCTCATTCTTTCCGATTTTGTTCTTTCCAAGAAACAGTATATCACGGTGTCGGGAAAATCCGTGCGCCCTGCTATTGTGGATCTGCGCAGGTGGAGAGTGCCCCTTACCGTGCTGGTCAGTCTGTTTGCGGTGATCGTGATCGTGATTCCCTTCACGACCATCCTGCTCATTTCCTTCAAGATCGATATTGGCAAATCTGTATTTGCACCGGGCAATTTCACCTGGATCAACTGGACAGATATTTTCGGCCGCATCGAGACGCTGAACTGCCTCAAAAATTCGCTCGTCTTCGGTGTGATCACCGCCACAGTAGGCATCGTTGTGGCCTGTGTGATGAGCTATCTTCTGCAGCGCACCCGGGTGCGGGGCCGCAAGATCCCCGATTTTCTGATCACCCTGGGCTCCGGTTCCCCCTCCGTTGTGATCGCGTTGGGTCTTATCATGACCATGAAGGGCAACTTTGGCATCAACATATACAACACGGCCTATATCATTATCATCGCATATCTTATCAAATATATGATGATGGGCATGCGCACCGTGGTGTCGGCAATGAGCCAGATTCATGTGAGTTTGGAGGAATGCAGCCAGGTTTCCGGTGCCACCTGGTTCAGAACGATGTTCAAAATCACCGGGCCGCTCATTTTCCCCTCTATTGCTGCCGGATGGTTCCTTATTTTCATTCCCAGCTTCTATGAACTGTCGATGACCACCCTGCTTTACTCCAGCACCACCAAGACCATCGGCTTCCAGCTTTATGAGACCTGGACCTTTACCAGCCAGCCGCAGAGCTGTGCCATGGCCTTCGGTATTCTGATGATCGTGGTGCTGCTCAACTTTGTTCTCAACCGCCTCACCAAGGGCGAATTCTCCATCTGAGGAAGGACGTGGAACTATGGCATCCGTAACCATCAAAAACGTGACCAAGGCCTTTGGTACCAATGTGGTGCTCAAGGAATTCAACCAGAAATTTGAGGACGGAGAATTTATCACCCTGCTGGGTCCCTCCGGCTGCGGAAAGACCACGATGCTGCGCATGATCGCAGGCTTTGAAAAACCCACCGCCGGCGAGATCTGGATCGGTGACAAGGTGGTTTCCTCACAAAAAACCTTTTTGCCCCCGGAGCGGCGCGATATTGGCATGGTGTTCCAGTCCTATGCAGTGTGGCCGCATATGACGGTGGCGGAAAACGTGGCCTACCCCTTGAAGATCAAGAAGATTGCCCGCGATGAGATCAAAAAGGAAGTGGACCGGGTTCTGGAGATCGTTCATCTTTCCCAGTACGCTGAGCGGATCCCCAGCCAGCTTTCCGGCGGGCAGCAGCAGCGCGTGGCTTTGGCCCGTGCATTGGTTGCCCGTCCTCAGCTGCTGCTGCTGGATGAACCTCTTTCCAACCTGGATGCGAAACTGCGCGAAAGCATGCGCTTTGAGATCAAGGAGATCCAGAGCCGACTCGGTATCACCGTTGTGTATGTCACCCATGACCAGACCGAGGCCATGGCCATGTCTGATAAGATCATTCTGATCAATCGCGGCGAGATCCAGCAGGTTGGAAGGCCGGAGGAGATCTATAACCATCCCGCCAATCAGTTTGTGGCTGATTTCCTGGGGAAAGTGGTGTTCATGAAGGGCGAGGTGCGGGAAAATCGCATCTTCCTTACCGGAACGGAGCAGAGCTATCCCTATTTTGGGGATAAGACCGGCAAGGTGGAGATCGCCGTGCGCCCGGAAAGGGTCACTCTTTCCGCTGAAAACGGCCATCTGAAGGGAAAGCTGATAAGCCAGTATTACCTGGGAGATATCGATGACTGCCGTGTGGATATCGGCGGCCTTACCGTGCGGGTGATCGCCCCGCCTGAGACTTATATGCGCATGAAACCCGGAGATACCGTGTATCTCACCTTCCGGGAGCAGATGCTGTTTGAAGATGAAGGCGACATCAAGGAAAAACTGAAGATCATGACCTGATACAAAAACGGAGCCTCCCCCAATGCTGCAGTTTCGCAGCTCGGCGGGAGGCTTCATTAATTTTGTTTTGCTGTTTTTTGTGTGCTTTGGATGGTGATCCGGCCTGGAAAACCCGTATCACACGATCAGATCCTCCCAGGCGCCAGCCCGGTAGCGCCTGGTCATCAGGATCAGGCGCACGGTCATGTCGACCAGCCCGGCTACCCAGGCGCCGAGCAGAGCAACGTCGATCCCATAGGAATCCTTCAGCAGCTTCACTGCCAGGATGGCCAGCACGGGACGGATCAGGGTGACAGTGAGCGCCATGACCTTTGCGGTGTATTTTACGTCACCGGCTCCGCGCAGGGCGCCTGCGGCAACGACCGAGATCATTTGTACAGGTTGGAAAATGCCCACCACGATCATCACGCTTTCAGCCATTTGACGCACACCGGGCCCGGCGTTATCGGGATTGATGAACATGCTTACGAGCGGTGCGCGAAGCAGAATGCACAGCGTGGCTAAAGCAATAGAGATCATGAAGGAAATGCGCTGTGTAAGGGAACCGTAGATGTGAGCCAGATCCTTGCGCTTTTTTCCCAGCATCTGCCCCACCAGCGCGGTGCCTGCGATGCCCAGCCCGTCTGCAAAGGAAAAGCTGAGGCTCAGAAACTGCATATCGATCTGGTGGGCGGCAAAGGCGTTGGTGCCCAGCTCAGCCACGATCTTGGCATAGCTGAAAAAACCGATGCGCATACAGATCTGCTCCACCATCGCGCCCATGGCCACCCGAATCACATCCATGCTGGCCAACTTGTTCATGCGCCAGGAGGCATGCTTGTCAAGGGCAAGGAAGCTTTGCTTTTTACGGCCGGTGAAAAGGCTGATCACACTGAGCACGAAGCCCATGAAAAGGCCGATGAAGGTGGCAATGGCTGCGCCGCGCACTCCCATGCGGGGGAAGGGGCCGATTCCGTTGATGAGCAGGAAGTTGAACAGGATGTTCACCAGGTTGCTGGTGATGTTTACCTGCATGGTCAGCTTGGTGTAACCTGCGCCCCGTTGCCCGGCGCAGATGATCATGGAAATGGCGTTAAAGGGCAGGGCCAGGGTGACAATAATGAAGTACTCGGTCGCGTCTTCCAGGGTTTCACCCTCCACTGCACCGGCAAAGCGCATGAGAGGGGAGGAAAAAGGCAGGAACAGCGCAGTGAGCACCACGGAAAGCAGAAGGGAGATCACCAGCGTGTTTCTCAGGGCCAGGTTGGCATCCTCCCTGCGGCCCTCCCCTTTTCGCCGGGCAACCACTGCGGTGATGCCGGTGCTGAGGGCCCAGAAGAAGCACAGCATGATAAACCGGGGCTGGCCTACCAGCCCTACCGCAGCCACCGCGTCGGTGCCAACCGTGCTCACCATGACCGTATCGGCCATATTGATGAGGCTGATCAGCACCATTTCCAGCACGGAAGGGATCGCGAGGCGGGAAAAGCTGCTGTAAAGCTCCCGGTCGGAGGGAAGTGCGCCATGGGGATGATCCTTGGGCAGCATGGATGCGCCGCTAAAAATATGTTTTGCAATGGAAACCATCAGGATTTCCTCCTTTCCCGGTGTACCGGAACGGACAAAAACTATTTTACCATTCCGGAACGGGTTGTGAAAGGGCTGCGAATGGTAAAAACAAACACGATAATAGAATAAACGGGGAACAGGAATGGGATCGGAACAGCCGGGAAAAGAAGCAGGGGATCCTTCAGCGGATCAACATCGATTACGATGATCCGACATCTGCATTGTGGAAATCAGTCATGTGTTATATAATCTTCATGTGTTTATCATCATGACGGGTGTTTGTATTCGTCGGTAAAACGGGCACAAATATTGAGAAATGAGATCATCCAGGGCAGAAAACCGGATTTTCCGGAGGAGGTCATTTGTGCGTATCTTAATGGATATTACCTATCAGGGCACTGCCTATGCGGGCTGGCAGAGGCAGAAGAACGGGCCTTCGGTGCAGGAGGAGATCGAAAAGGCGATCCTGGCAGGCACCGGGAAGCAGACGGGTATCACCGGAGCCAGCCGTACGGACGCGGGCGTGCATGCCCTGTGCCAGCGGGCGCATGTGGATCTGGAAACCACCATTCCGCCTGAAAAGCTGCCTTTTGTGCTCAATCGCTTTTTGCCACGGGATATCCGGGTGCTGGCCGCCCGTGAAGTGGCGCCGGATTTTCATGCCCGTTTTATGAGCGCGGGCAAGCAATATTGTTACCGTATATTCAATTCCCGGCAGGGTACGGCCCTGATGCGGGATTTTACCTATCATGTTTCGGTGCATCTGGATGAAAAGGCGATGGAACGGGCGGCACAGGACCTGCTGGGCACGCATGATTTCGCGGCCTTTGCAGCCACCGGCGGCAGCGCAAAAACAACCGTGAGGACGATCACATCGGTTTCCCTCACCCGGGAAAATGAGCTGATCACCTTCCGGGTGCAGGGTAATGCATTTCTTTATAATATGGTGCGCATTATTGCCGGAACGCTGGTATATGTGGGATTGAGTAAACTGCCGGAGAAGATCATCGGGCAGGTGCTGGCAGGCGGAAGAAGGGTGGATCTGGGCATCACCGCGCCACCCCAGGGGCTGGTGCTGGAAAAGGTGTTTTATGAGGGGATCGACTGATGTTTACTGAATGGCTGAAGCGGATGAAAGAAAGCGGCATGGTGTTTTTTCTGGCAGTGTGTTTTCTGTTTCCCCTCTGCGGTGCAAATGCGGATCTGGACGAGGATGCTTTCTGGGAAAGCGCGGAGGTGGTGGAATGCTATCGCGGACAGGATCTGTTCTCTCCCTGCGACGAGGAGCATCCCTATCTTTATCTGTATGCCTGCACGACCGATGTTCTGCATCTGAACGCGGATACGCTGGGGGTGATCCTGGATTCCTGCTCGATCGGGGAATTCCGTGTGCCCTTTAACCATCCCTCTTTCCGTGAACAGGATGGCGTTCTGTTCAGCCGTGACAGGAGCGAGCTGGTGCTTTATCCGACCGGTCGGAAGGAAAGCCATTATGATATCCCGGCCGGGACAAAGCGGATCGCGAAAGATGCCTTTGCGGATACGGTGGACCTGCGCACGGTGTCTTTTCCTCTGGGGCTGAATGAAATAGGCGCTTACGCGTTCCGTCGAAGCGGGATCATCGCGGTCTCCCTGCCGCCTACAGTGAAAAGGCTGGAGAAATATGCCTTTGCGGATTGTGTGATGCTTCAAACTGTGTCTGTACCGGCGAATGTGCAGGCGGAGGAGGACGTGTTTTTCAATTGTCCCATGCTGAACCGGTTTCCAGCGGGGGACGAAGGCTTTTTTTCAAGAAACGAGGAAGAGGAGTCAGAGACGGAGGGAAGCATATATGTTGCGGCAAGTCCCCCGGAGGTATCAGGCCGGGTATATGCTTATACGGCGCCGGATGGAAAGAAAAAGGCGGATGAGGAAGGCTATGCCTGCGGCGATGCTATCGGCTTCGTGGAAGCCTTTGACCGGAACTGGTACCGCATTGCGGAATATGACGTAAACTGGAATGAGGAAACCGGAATGCCGGAGGTGCAGGTTTTCTATCGTTATGTGAAGCGCTCTGAGGTGACTGCTTTTCCACAGGAAACGAGGTTCACCGTTACCTCTGTATTTCCTAAAAATGAAAGAGTGAAGATCCTTTTTGATGATGGGGAGCAGGGCACCTATGGACAAATATGGAATAACGAAGAGAAGCCACTGCTGGAGGAAGGGATGCTCAGTCTGGATCATACCGGCTGGTGCACCCGTGTGTATAATGAGGCTTATGACAGCTTTGATTTTCTGCTGAAGGACGCGTCTGTGTTCAGGGAGCATACCGGGGACGGAAAAAGCTTTGCGCTGGTGGTTGCTTCCGAGCCCCGAAACCGGGTGCATCTGCGCATGAAGCCGGATAAAGGCTCCGAATCCCTGGGGCGGTATTTTTCCGGAACGCAGGCTGAGATCCTGGAAAGCCGCGGAAGCTGGTGCCGGGTGCGTGTCGGTCTGGAGGAAGGCTGGATGATGAAGGAATATCTTCTTCCGGTGCCGGAAGAACCGAGAGAATAAACGATGTTGGAGGGAGAAAATGCAAAAATCGGATAACAGGAAAAGAAATATGGCCGGGCTGCTTGTGCTGTTACTGCTTCTGCCTATAACGGCTCTGTGCGAGGGAGGCAGCTGGGAACAGATCAGCGAGGATCTGTCCCGCACAGAAAACTGGCAGCGCATTGTGGAAAACAGCCCCTTCTGCATTGGAAAAGCAACCCCCTGGGAGGAGGATGAAAGCGTGACGGTACTGCCTTATGGCACCTATCCCTCCCTGGATGGAAGCACTGTGTGCGTGCCGCTGGCGATGGAGTTGGCGCGGCAGCATCTTTCTTTGCAGGAGGAGGATCTGAACGGTTTTGTTTCCTTCTCCACCACCCCCTATGCCTATGAGCGGCTGATCTATGAACAGCCCAACCCGATGAGTACCGTTTTGTCTCAGAATGCGGTGATGGATCCGGAACATCCTATCGACTTGATCCTGGTCACCGAGCCCTCCGAGGAGGAACGGAGGATGGCCGAAGAGGAGGGGTGCAGTTTAAAGTATGTGCCCTTCTGCTATGACGCGTTTGTATTTGTGAATAATAAAAACAACCCGGTGACCGGGCTGACAACGAAACAGATCCGCAGTATCTACATCGGTCAAACGCTGGATTGGGGTGATGTGGGAGGCGTTTGGGGCAGTACGATCCTGGCATATCAGCGCCCTGAAAACTCAGGCAGTCAGACCCTGATGGAAAACCGGGTGATGGCAGGCCTGCGTCCGGTGGCTGCCCAGGGTAATTTCATATCCGAAGGGATGGGTGAGCTGGTGGAGCAGGTGGGCAGCTACACTAATTCCGAGCAGGCGCTGGGCTATACCTTTCTTTATTATATAACCAAACTGTACCAGAATGATGGCATCCGTGTGCTGGCCATCGACGGTGTTGAACCCACGGAAGAGAATCTGCGCACAGGAAAATATCCCTACACGGTATCCTACTGGGCGGTGTACCGGGAGGGGGATGAGAATACGGAGCGGTTTGTGGAATGGCTCGTATCGGAGGAAGGACAAAGCTGCGTGCGTCAGGCAGGATATATTCCCGTCATGTGATGCATACGGCATGGAGGAGCTTCAAATGGAACGGAATGAACAGGAAAAGCTGATCGCTTTTTGGAATGACGCCTTTTCTCTTTCCGGAGAAGAACGGGAAAAAGAAAAGCAGGAGATCCAACCGGATCGCTGGAAGCAGCTGGCGCCTTCTGAAAAGCTTTTCACAGCCGCTGAGGAGCTGAGAAGCTGCTCTCGGGTGCTGGACTTTGGCTGCGGAACCGGCTGGGCCGGGATCATTGCGGCAAAAAGCGGCTGCAGGAATGTAATATGTGTGGATGCGGCGGAAAACGCGGTGGAGGCTGCGCGGTTCTATGCAGAACTCTTTGGGGTGAGTGATCGGGTGACCGCCCTGTGCATAGAGGATAACGCGGATCTTCCCCTCCCCGCCAACTGTTTTGACGGGCTGATCTGTTCCAATGTGCTGGATGTGGTGCCGGAAACCGTGTCTGCAGAAATGATACGTCGGTTTGCCCAATGGGTGACGAAAGATGCACGGGTGGTGATCGGGCTGAATTTCTGTATGCCAAAAGAACGCACCCCCCGTCCTGGAGAAAGAACGGAGGGAAACAACCTGTTTGTTAACGATGTGCTGCGCCTGGTGAGCTTTACGGATGAAGAATGGACGGAGCGGTTCCGGCCGTATTTCCGGGTGGAATCGCTGGAGCATTTTTCGTGGCCCGGAGAACAGAAGGAAACAAGGCGTCTGTTTCGTCTGAGAAAAGCGACGGAGGAAAAATAACATGATCGACCGTGTGACGCTGCTTTTGATCCGGAACGGAAAACTGCTGACTGCGCGTTCCCGGGGGAAGGATGTTTTTTATCTTCCCGGAGGCAAACGGGAAAAGGACGAGAGCGACCTGGAAACCCTATTGAGGGAGACCCGGGAGGAGCTGGGAGCTGGGATCCGGCCCGGCAGCGAGAGCCTTTTCGGCATATTCTGCGGCCCGGCTCATGCAAAGCCGGAAGGGGTGCAGGTGCGCCTTTTGTGTTACCGGGCGGAAACGGAGGGCGCGCTTTCTCCCTGCTCGGAGGTGGAGGAATTGCGCTGGCAGGGCATGGAGGCGCTTTCCGAGGTGCCGCCTGCGGATGTGCAGGTGTACCGTGCTTTGTTTGAGCAGGGCCTGATCCGGTAAACAGAGGGCCGGCCGGGATCATGATTTTTTCAAAGGGATCCTGTCCCTGCGGTTTGCTGCAGGGCTTTTTTCAGTCCTTCTAAATAATGATCAAAACCGCGGTCATTGGGATGCAGGCATCCGTCGGAATAGAGGTGCGGGTCGGCCGGCAGGAAGGGGAAGCAGTCGATCACATCGCAGCACTGTTCCTGTGCAAGCGTGCGAAGAAGCAGACGTACCTCCTGCAGGGTGTGCCCTGCCTCGTTCTTTTTTCCGATCTCATCGCATTCCAGGCGGCGGATCGGCAGCAGCACGGTTACCGGCACTTGAGGAAACAGTTTACGGAGCGTTTTCAGATATTCCCGTGCAGTTTCTTCCAGCGGTCGGCTTTGGGCCCAGTCATTGGTGCCATAGGCAATGAAGATACGGTCCGGTGAAAGGGGGAGCAGATCCTCTCCCAGATTGCCAGCAAAAAACACATCTCCCCCAACGGATTGATTTACGCATTCGGCATCCAGATACCGGGTGAGGCGGTTGGTATAGCACTGGGAAGGGGCATCGGCGTCATAGCCCTGGGTGATGGAATCACCCATAAAAAGAATGTGCTGCGTTTTTCTGACCGGAGTGAGCCCTTCCGGGGCGGTAAGATCCCGGATGCCGATGCCTGCCAGGCAGGGCAGCCAGATGCAGATCACGGCAGGGGACGGGTTATCAAAGGAAAGGATCCCCTCGTCGCCTGTGTTGCCTTGCTGCTGAAGGAACAGGGAATCATCCCTGTAAACATCGATGGCGTAGTGATTGCGGGTGGAACCCGGGCAGGAGCGGTATCGGAAGGAGACCTTGCCCTCAGGAATGAAAAAGCGCAGGCACATCCCGGCAGTGGAGCCGTTCTTGGCGGCCTGCCTGCGTTCGGTGTTCAGCTGTTCCTGCCGGGCAGTGAAGCGGCTGAAAAAAAGATAACCGTCGGTCTCTTTGGTGCGGAGCCAGCCGGATGTGACGGCTCGGAGCATTTCCTGTGGATAGATCATGTTTTTTCTCCGTTCGTGATATATGCAGGGAAGGCTTTCCCTTTTTTATCTTTGGCTGTCCAGCAGGGATTTCCTGCTGCCAAACGGTTTTTTGCATTGAAAAAAATGGCAGCTTCACTTATAATACAGTGCGTATGCAGGGAAATGACGGAGGGAAAAAGGAATGGCCCTCCAGGGTCCGGCAGCTGCCGGACGGAAGGAGATAGTGTGAAAACATCTTTTGCAAGCGCGGCAGGACCACCAGCCAAAGAAGCGTATAGCAAACAAGCCTCTGAGAGGCGAAGATTGTAGAAGGTTTTCTAACTGGCCAAAGCTTCAAGCGAGATTGATCCTTCAGCGACA
>JAZLIA010000018.1:0-8352 GCA_045617125.1 Clostridia bacterium
GGCACTGTGATCGGCACTGCCGGGAACGTATCCATGGGCTTTGAAAAATACACCCTTAACCCGGAAGGCAAGCTGCAGATGTTCTGCGGCGTCACCCCGGGCTCCTATATGAGCTTTGGCGCCACACAGACTGCCGGGGGAGCGCTGCGCTGGTTCAGGGATG
The DNA here is from genome assembly GCA_045617125.1 of Clostridia bacterium. Taxonomy (GTDB): domain Bacteria; phylum Bacillota; class Clostridia; order Christensenellales; family Aristaeellaceae; genus ZC3RG03. The sequence goes on from JAZLIA010000018.1 coordinate 164, forward strand.
AGCTGTGCCGTGATCTGATTCGCGAGGCGGAAGAAAAGCAGGTAAGCTCCTATGAGCTGCTCAACAGCCTGGCGCTTCAAAGCCCTCCGGGCGCAAACGGCATCGTGTTTGCTCCCTATCTTTCCGGTGAACGCTGCCCCTATCCCGATGCCAATGCGCGCGGGGTGCTTTACGGTCTCAGTCTGAATACGAAAAAATGCGATATCGTTCGTGCCGTGATGGAAGGCATCGTGTTTTCACTTTCCCAGATCGTGGAGATCTACCGTTCCTTTGCCCGGGTGGATCACGCGGTGGCATCCGGCGGCGGAGCGTCCAGCGATGTGTTCCTGCAGATGCAGGCGGATATTTTTGATCTTCCCGTGCGCACGGTCTCGGCAGCGGCGGAGGGCGGAGCCTACGGAGCGGCGCTGATCGCCGGTCTTGGCCTGGGCGTGTTTGCCTCCAGGGAAGAGGCCCTGAAGGCTCTGAAAACAGAAAAACAGCTTCAGCCTGTTCCGGAAAATGTGAAACGGTGCGCGACAACCTATCGGCTCTATCGTCAGCTTTATCCCTCTGTGAAGGAAATGTACCGGTTGGGCAAGGATCTGTGAAAGGATGTTCGAAACGGATAGACCGATATGAAGTATAGTCAGCTTGACCGGGATATGCCGGATAAAAGAAAAAAAGAAAATAACGGACATAGCCGATTTGGGAGCCTCAGAAACCTTTTTCTGAAGGGCACCTGGGTGGAAAAAGGGTTGTTTTTGGCCGCTCTGGTCGTTTTTCTGATCAGCGCCTTTTTCCTTGTGCGTTATGCTGTCGCGTCCCTGCATTCCAGACAGGTAAACGAAGAACTCAGAGATCTGCATGAAAGTGCGGAAACAAATGAATGCCAGCCGGTGAAGCCCGAAGTTTCTCTGGCTGCCGAGCAGGAGAGCATGAAACCGGAAAACCCCGAGAAGGCTGCCGCAAAGGAAACCGTTTACCCGGCTTTGAATTCTCCTTCTTTGAAGGCTGAACCGACGCTTTCCCCTTATTACTTTGATATGAGCGGAAGCGTGCTGCCGGAGATGAACGGGCTTTACGCGATCAATCCCGATCTTGCGGGCTGGCTGAAGATCGACAGCACGGTGGATCTGCCCGTGGTGTACCGCGATAATGAATATTACCTCACCCATGATTTTTATCGGCAAACGGCTCAGGGCGGCACACTTTTTGCGGATGAATCGGGCCCGGTCACTTCCGGCACACAGAATCTGCTGATCCATGGCCATAACATGAAGGATGGAAGCATGTTCGGCCCGCTTATCCATTATTACAAAACGGATGCGGCCTGGGTACGCAGGCATGCCTTTGCCGAATTCAGCACCCTGTATCAGAAAAACACATATGTGCTGTTTGCGGTGGCAAAGGTCAGCACTAGGCCGAGTGAAGGTCAGTATTTCCAGTTTATGGGCAGGAACACCTTTTCAAGCGAACAGCGGTTCCTTTCCTATATCAGCCAGCTTCGCGCGCTTTCGGTCTATGATGTTCCGATCGATGTGGAGCCCTGCGATTCTCTGCTCACCCTTTCCACCTGCATGGGGGATGACCGGCTGCTGGTGTGCTTCAGAAAAGTGAGGGAAAACGAAAGCCGGGAACAGCTCAGCTATCAGATCACCCAGGCAACGGCAAAATAAATTAATACCGCACATGCTTCATTTGTGCGGTATTGCTTTACGTTTTTTCAGCCCATCTCAAAGGCGTGAAAATACATCTTCAAAATCCATATCGCTGCCGTAATAGAAGGAAGGATACACCGGCTGGTTATAGCAGTTGTTCTGCCAGGCTACACCGCAGCGATACTGTCTGTCCTGCAAAAGGGTGTAAAGCTTGTGGTGGGTGATGCGGGTGTTGGTAAAGATCCGCACCGCGCTGTTATCGTCAAGGCGCAGCAGCAGGTTTTCGCGGAAGTCGCCCAGCACGTCGGCGATCAGGCAGGGGTTGCCCTTGGTGCCGTTGTTGGTGGCTGTGCCCTCGGGGCAAAGCAGCACGCCCTTTACAGGGTCGTTGATCACGCCGGTGTGCTTTCCTCCCACATAATCCGCTCCGTCCGTCACCTGCCAGGTCAGGTCCTCCGCCCAGCGGATCGCGGCATTGGTGCCGGGAACGCGCAGGCCGGTGCGGTTGCCGCGGCAATCGCGAGTCTCATCCACCCACACCTGCAGGCCCCGAACTGAAGGATCCACCTGACCGGTCATGCAGCGTCCCAGATCCCGGTCGGTGGGCTCGCCATAGATCACCTCGCCGTTTTCGGCATCCACCAGGGCCTGACCGTAGGGAGCATTGAGCCCGTCCTCAAACACGTGCATCACCTGCATGCCGGGGCGGTCCGGGTCGATCACTGCGGCCTGCATCGCGTCGCCATGGCTCCAGTTAAGATATCGTCCGTCCGGAAGGAAACCGGCTCCGCTGTAGAGAACGCTGCCGTCATGATCGAGCACGCAGGCTCCGTAAAGGATCTCATCGCAGCCGTCCCCGTCCACATCGGCAACGGAAAGGGAATGATTGCCCTGCCCTGCAATGATGCCGTATCTGGGGTCGCTGCCCGGTGTGCCCACAGGGGTGGGTCCAAAGGGGTTGCGCATGGGAACAAAGCCGCTGTCGGCTTCCCACAGTGTGGAAAAATGCCCGTTTTCAAAGCGCATGGCTGAGATGCAGGAGCGGGTGTAATATCCCCGGCAGGTGATCAGGCAGGGATGTTCCCCGTCCAGATATCCCACGCCGGAAAGAAAACGGTCCACCCGGTTGCAGGGTTCCACCCGGTTCCAGCTGTAATCGCCCCAGAGCAGGCCGTCATCCACCCGCGGGAAGGGAAAATCCACGGTCTCCAGCTCGGAGCCGTCTCCTGCGAACATGGTCAGGTATTCCGGGCCGGAAAAGATAAAGCCCTCAAAGGTGGTCAGGTCGTTTTTAGGGGAGCGGGCGGGCGCATATTCGTGAATAAAGTAATCCGCCAGCCATTCGGCATTCCTGCGGCGCAGAGGATAAACATAGCGGGGCTGAAGGCCGAAGCACTCTTCCACCGTGCGGGGCCAGCGGCGGCATTTTACCTCCGGGTGGCTGGTCCATTCCATGAAAAGGCGGATCAGGTTTTCCCGGTAATCCTCAGCGGAACACACATAGTTGTCGTCATTCGTGACGCCGGCGTCCGCATCCTTCTTTGGCAGCGTGATGAATTTTTCGGAAAGAATGCTGCCGTCTTTTTTATAAACGGTCATGCGTGTGCCGGGAGCGGTCTTCACTGCCATTTCGGCTTTCCGGTCGCCGTCAAAATCGTACACCATGAACTGGGTGTAGTGAGCGCCGCTGCGGATGTTTTTTCCCATATCCAGCCGCCACAGCAGTGTTCCGTCCAGCTTGTAGCAGTCGATCAGGCAGGGCCCGGTGTAGCCTTTCTGAGATACATCCCGGCTGTTGGAAGGATCCCATTTAAGAATGTATTCCATTTCCCCGTCGCCGTCCACATCCCCTACGGACATATCATTGGCCCGATAGGTGTAGGGATCGCCCTTGGGCGTCACTCCGTCAGCAGGCTTGCGGAGCGGCAGGTCGATCCAGGGATCGGGGCTCACGCTTACATATTCACAGGGAACGCCGGTTTCTCCCTTTATGCAGGCAGCCACCGCGTACACGTCTGAAACGGTGCCTTTTTCATCCAGAAAGTTGGTACTGTCGGTGACCAGCGCGATCTCCCTGTGATTTTTGAACACTGTAAAATCGGCGCCGGTAAGGCCGGTGCGGTCAAAACCGGTTACCTCTTCCTTAAAAAGCCGCCAGGAGAGAAACACGCCATCCGCGGTTTTGAGAGCCACAAGGCCGCGACTCAGTTTTTCCGTAAGGGGAGGGAGCGGCTCGGTCTTTTCACTTTCAACCAATTCCGATTCGTCGATCACCCTGTCGCCCTCTTCGGTTTCCTTCACGGCCTGCACCTTGAAATAGTGGGGGATATGGGTGCCGCGTTCAAACGCGGCGTTTCTTTCTTCTCCCTCCCACACGGCGCGCATGCGCATGAAGGGTGTTTTGCGGTCGCTCCACAGGATGCGGAAAAAATCGGCTTCGCCGTCATATTGCCAGGAAAGGCGGATCTTCCCTTTGGAAGGAACAGCCGCTGAAACGGATGTGAACATTTTTTGCCCTCCATCATGATCATTACCGGATGCTCTCATTATAGGAAAACGAAAGACGGATGTCAAATCCCGGATCGAAATTTTGTCCGAAGATCCTCTATGAAAGCGTTCCCAAACCCGGTTGACAGGAAATGGAGCAATTGCTGAACAGAGGGGAGCTCCGGGTCGCATAAATGAAATGAACGAAGAAAAAGGTAAAAAAGGAAGCGTGCGGATGGAATGAATGCCCGTGCTGGTTCCAGATCATACAAATCCGAATTTTTTTACTGATTTTTATTGCATTTATCCGCTCATTCTGTTATTATATACCCAGGGAATATAGAAGTATTTCCTGTACGCTTTTTGGTTTTCTGAACCGGCCTTTCTCCGGTTGATTCCGGGGATAGCGATCACGTCCATTTGTTTAACGCCCGGAAGAAGATCGGATGCTGTCCGCCAGCGGCGGTTAACACCGGGCTGCACAGGGAAGAACGATAGCCGATGGAAGGATCGGAGGGCGAAGCTATGCCTGAAAACAGCGAAAGGGTCTCCTCTTCGGTGGAATATGCCTGCGTTTTCTGCCACAGTGGCAGCGAAGAACAGCTTGTCCGGGAGATCAATGATCGTTTTCCTTTTATGGAAGCGCTCAGCCCGGCAAAAATGCGTTATCGTCATGTGAACGGAAAGCCTGTGGAAGAGCGGATCACGCTTTTCCCCGGTTACCTTTTCGTGCGTTTCAGCGATGACGGTTCTCCCTTCCAGCTCACCCGAAACGGGATGATCTACAGGCTTCTCCAGTATTCGGATGGAAACTGGCGTTTGCAGGGCTCCGATCGGGCCTTTGCCGAAACGCTCTTTTCCATGGGCGGTGTGTTCGGTTTTTCCCAGGCATTCTATGAAAATGACCGCATCCACATCGTGGATGGTCCCCTGAAGGCCTACGATGGCAAGATCCTTCGGGTGAATCACCGTAAGCGCACTGCTCAGGTGCAGATCTCGTTTTCCCACATGAATGATATGACGGTGTGGCTGGGCTTTGAGCTGATTGAAAAGTAGATCATCCATAAGTCATGACTGGTGGTTTCCACCAGCTTTCTTTATATGCGATCATTCTTGTTACTTAATTTGTGAAGACCATATGAAATAGCCCGGTAAGACGGGCTGTTTAGTAAATAAACATTCCTCGTCGCGATGGAGTGGATGGGGATGAAGCGGAAAAGACCTGAAATGATATAAACGCATATGTCCGATAGACCGCGAAATGGATCAGGAAAGGCGGAAGATACAAAATGTTCAAGCATGGCGGCGTAAAGCCGTTTGAAAATAAAGTGTGGCTCGCCAGCCCCACGATGCACGGGGAAGAAATAAAATACATAAACGAAGCGTATGAAGCTAACTGGATGAGCACAGTCGGCGTGAACATAAATGAGGTTGAACGCATTGCAGCGGAAAAAGCTGAAATGAAGTATGCAGTTGCTCTTTCCTGCTGCACAGCGGCGCTTCATCTTTGCTGCAAGTTTGCCGGAGAAAAGCTCTATGGCAAACCGCCCATCAGTCACGGTGCATTGGAAGGCAAGCGGGTGTTCTGCTCGGATATGACCTTCGATGCCACCTTGAACCCGGTCGTTTATGAGGGTGGCATTCCGGTGTTTATTGATACGGAAGCGGAATCTTGGAACATGGATCCGGTCGCTCTCGAAAAAGCCTTTGAACTTTACCCGGATGTGAAGCTGGTGGTGTGTGCCGAGCTTTACGGCTTTCCCGGAAGGATCGATGAGATCAAACGCATTTGTGAAAAGCACGGCGCATTGCTGATCGAAGATGCTGCCGAAGCTATGGGTGCAACAGTGGATGGAAAGCAGTGCGGTTCTTTTGGGGATTATGCAGCCATTTCCTTCAATGGAAACAAGATCATCACAGGTTCCTCCGGCGGCTGCCTCCTGACCAATGAGCTTGAAGTGGCCAACAAGGCGCGTAAATGGAGCACCCAGGCGCGGGAAGCCGCTGCATGGTATCAGCATGAAGAAGTCGGCTATAACTACCGCATGAGCAATGTGATCGCCGGGGTCATCCGCGGGCAGTATCCTTATCTGGAAGAGCATATCGCCCAGAAGAAAGCGATCTATGAGCGGTATCGTGAAGGGCTGAAGAACCTGCCGATCCAGATGAATCCCATCACGGCGGGAACAGAACCCAACTACTGGCTGTCGGCACTCATTATTGATCAGAATCATATGTGCAAACAGGTCCGGGATGATAAGGAAGCACTGTACATTCCGGAGCATGGAAAAACCTGCCCGACCGAGATTCTGGAAGCGATCGGCACCATCAATGCGGAAGGTCGTCCCATCTGGAAGCCCATGCATATGCAGCCGATGTACAGAATGCATGAGTGTGTAGGCAGAGAGGGTAGTATTCGTTGCAAGACCAATGCCTATATTGCTGGTGGAATTATGGATGTCGGAGCAGATGTATTTCAGAGAGGGTGCTGCTTGCCGAGCGACAACAAGATGACTGCGGAACAGCAGGATAGAATTATTGAAGTAATCAGGAGATGCTTCGAGTAATGTACAGATATTTCGTAAAAAGAATTCTGGATATTGTATGTGCTTTACTTGCTTTGTTAATATTTTCTCCCTTGTTCTTAATCTTAATAATACTTGGTTCTATTAAGATGAAAGGAAATCCTTTCTTTACACAAGAGCGCCCTGGGTATAAAGAGAAAATATTCAAGCTCATAAAATTCAGGACAATGACAAATGAAAAGGACGAAAAAGGCAATCTTTTACCAGATGAAGTACGGTTGAATAAGTATGGCAAATTTCTCAGATCCACATCCCTTGATGAACTGCCGGAAGCAATCAATATTCTCATCGGGAATATGTCAGTCATAGGGCCAAGACCGTTGCTCGTTCGTTACTTACCGTTGTATAACGCAGAACAGCACAGAAGACACGAGGTTAAGCCCGGTCTATCTGGATGGGCACAGGTCAACGGTAGAAACACCGTTTCGTGGGAAGAAAAATTCAAAATGGATATCTGGTATGCAGATCATGTTTCATTTGTATTAGATGCGAAGATCGTTTTGATGACAATAGGAAAATTCATCAAGCGAGAGGGTATTTCTTCTGAAACCAGTGCCACGATGGAAGAATTCACGGGAAACCGTGATGTTATACATGATACTTAAGTACAAGCAGCTATAAGATACCTTTTATACCATTTACTCCTTATGATAAAGGATTCATTTAAGATGAAAGATTTAATTATTATCGGCGCAAGTGGCTTTGGTCGAGAAGTTGCATGGCTTGTTGAACGAATCAACAAATTGAATCCCATCTGGAACCTTATTGGCTTTATCGATGATGCTGATGAGATGCAAGGAAAAACGATTAATGGCTATGCCGTACTTGGAAAAACTGATGATGTATGCAAATATGATGCTTATTTTGTTTGTGCTGTTGGTTCAGCAAAAATACGGGAACAGATTATTGGTAGAATAACTGAGATAAAGAAAGATATTTCGTTTGCCACGCTTATTGACCCAAGCGTTGAGATGTCAGAGCTCGTCACTATTGGTGAAGGTACGATCATATGTGCTCATAGCATTCTAACAGTAAATATACAAATTGGTAAACACGTAATCATCAATTTGGATTGTACTGTTGGCCATGATGCAATTCTACAAGATTATGTGACTCTCTATCCAAGTGTCAATGTGTCCGGAATAACGAATATTGGTCATTGCAGCGAACTCGGTACAGGTGTTCAAATCATTCAGGCGAAAACAGTCGGTAACTATTCTATCGTCGGTGCTGGTGCGGTAATCGTAAAAGATATACCGGACAAATGCACGGCGGTGGGAAGCCCGGCAAAACCGATTAAGTTTTTTGAATGAGGAGAATACTGATGAAGATTACTACTGTTACAGTTGTTGGCGTAACAGGCACAATGGGAGCCAACGTAGCCGGTATCTTTGCTTCCTTCGGTAATGCGAAAGTATATGCTGTCGGAAGAGATATCGAGAAAGTGAAAAGTACAATTCCGAGAATAGTTAAATCT
>JAZLIA010000019.1:0-18343 GCA_045617125.1 Clostridia bacterium
AGGAATACCGCCAGTATGACAATAATCCCGGTAATCGCATAAGTCACATACGTGGCATTGAGGGTCACGTTCAGCCGGGCAAGGATGAAATTCAGTCCGTTTCGAATGACAACCAGCAAAAGCGCGCCGATCATTGCGCCGACGGTGCTTACGGAACCTCCCGCGGCTGCGCAGCCGCCGATGTATGCTCCTGCGATGGCATCCAGCTCCATTCCGTTTCCCGTGGCAACGGTGATGGTCGCAAAAGAAGCGCTCCAGAGGATGGCCGCAGCTCCCGCCATCAAGCCGGAAAAGGTAAACGCCCTCACCTTCAGCCCCGCTGTGTCAAGCCCTGCTATCATGGCTGCTTTTTCTGAGCTTCCGGTCGCAAGAATATATCTTCCCGTTTTTGACTTTCTGAAAAACCATCCGACCCATATTCCCAGAAGGATCGCCCAGATCAGCCCTGTCGGGATGCTGTGATAAGATGAAAATAAACGGTTGTACCAGGAGTCTGTCGGAAAAAGGATGTAGGGCTCATTTCCAAATAAAGCTGCCGCACCCCGGACAAACGTCATGGAGCCGAGTGTCACGATGAACGGGGGAAGCTTGAATCTTGCCACCAGCTGGCCGTTGATAAACCCGATCAGCGCACCGTTGAGAAGCATGACCGGAATGACACCCCACAGCGGCATTCCAAGCTCGTGCAGCTTTCCGGCGATCACCGCTGAGGCGATGCATACTGCGCCGGAGGAAAGATCCGTGCATCCCAGCGCGATAGCGAAGGCTGCGCCCAGGGACAATACGATATACGGAGAGGCCGACTGCCCGATGCTCACAATATTATATGAACTGAGGAAGTTGTTGTTAAGCAGCGTGATGATCTCCGAGAGGAGGATCAGCGTGAACAGCAATATCCGGATGTTTTTATGCTCGATGAACTTCGATCTGACCTGTTCTCTTGTGATCTTTTTATTCCCCATTTCCGTTATTCCTCCCGCCTGTAGCATAATACATGATATGTTCAGGTGTAACGCCGCCTGCAGGAAGCTCTCCTTGCGGAGTTCCCTCATACATGACGATCACTCTGTCGCAGAGCGCCTGGATCTCCTCTGTTTCCGAGCTGATCAGGATGATCGAGTGCCCCTCCTGCGCCAGGTCTTCGATGATCTGATAGATCTCATCCTTTGCACCGACATCGATCCCCCGGGTCGGTTCATCAAAAATGATGATCTGAAGGTTTTTCATCAGTGCTCTCGCGATAATGACCTTCTGTCGGTTTCCGCCGGACAGATCCTCGATGTTTTTAGAGTAGGCTGCGCATACGGTTCCCACTTTTTCGTTCTGCTTTACTGCGTCATGCCATATCGCTTCATCATCCACCCGAAGCCCCGATGCGTAGCGCCCAAGGCTGGAAACGGCGGTGTTGAAGATGATGTTCTTTCCGACGATCAGGCCTTCTTCATTCCTGTTTTCGGAAAGGTAGCCGATTCCAAGCTTCACTGCGTCCGCCGGGGAGGATATCCGAACCGTACGCCCGTTTACCGTGATCGTGCCGCCGGAGATTGGATCTATTCCGCATACGGCCCTGGCAACTTCTGTTCTGCCAGAGCCCATCAGGCCGGCGAGGCCGAGGATCTCTCCTTTTTTCAGATGGAAATTTACGTCATGGAGATAATCGTGCGTGCCCAGGCTGCGCACATCCAGAACGACCGGAGCATCCTCCTTTACACGGCTTCTCTCTTTTGTTCTGAGGCCGACTTCCTTTCCCGTCATGTAATAGATGAGCTGCTGCCTTGTCATTTCCGATGTGGCCCTGCAAACCACAAATTCTCCGTTTCTCATCACCGTGATCCTGTCAGAGATTTCAAACAGCTCATCCAGCCTGTGAGAAATATAAATGATGGAGATCCCCTCTTCTTTTATTTTTCTTATCAGACCGAAGAGGTTTTTAACATCCTTATCGCCAAGGGCTGTTGTCGGCTCGTCCATAATGATCAGCTTTGGTTTTCTTGATTTTACAGCCGCGATCTCTATTAGCTGCTGTTCTGCCGGGGACAGCCTCCCCATTTTTTCTCTGGGATCGATATGCAGGTCCACTTCATTGAGAAGCTGCACACTCTCCCGTATCATGCGTTCGTCATCAACCGAGAGGCCCTTCATCGGTTCTCTGCCGAGAAACATGTTCTGAGCGACCGTCAGGTCCTTCACAATGCTGAGCTCCTGATGGAGCATGAATATCCCGGCTTTCTGTGCTTCCGCCACGTTTCTGAACCGAACGGCTTTACCGCAGAAGCGAATCGTGCCTTCCTCAGGAGGCAAAATCCCGTACAGTACATTCATCAGAGTGGATTTTCCGGCGCCGTTGGCCCCGATCAATGCATGGATCTCCGACATCTCCACTTGGATCCTTCCGTTCTTGAGCGCCATGCACCCCGGAAAGGATCTTGTTATGCCTTCCATTAAAAGTAATTCCTGCACGTTTTCCTCCTGAAAAAATGAAATCGGAAGCGGGTCATCTTTCCGTATTATATATCCATGAAGTTGTATGTTCAAGCAAGGTGTGCAAATAAACGGGGCTCACGCAGCCATTCCAAGCTGTGCTTCAGCCCCGTAAACATATCACCTGTTTCAATTCTTTCCTGTTTTTTTCTTCTTGCGGTGATGACGGATGGGCAGCACGATCGCACACACGATGGCGATAAGAAGCACGGCGGCTCCGCCGATCAAAAGAGGAATGATGGGGGTGGCGGTGCCGGGATGCGAGATCGCTTTGATCCCGTTTTCGCTCACCTTGATTTTGCGGCCCTGAGGGCTGGAATAAACATCAGGAAGAAGGGAAACGCCGTCCGCGTCTTTATCGAAGCTCATGAGATAATCGCGGAACGCCGCCCATTCCTTGAGCTCGTTCCCATTTTGATCCAGAAGCTCCATTTCGTACAGATCTGTGACAGGGGTGCCGTCGGAATTCACCGGGGTGATCGTAAGAATGCCCTTGGTGAGGCCGTTGAGCATGCCCAGCATGTTGATGGCATACATGTTGGCGGCGACGCGGTAGAGCTTTTTATTGTCGATCTTTTCACGGGTGCCGTCTTTGCGAACAAGACAGATATCGGTGATGCGGTCCAGAAGGACACGCTCGGTGTTGAAGGTGTATGTGAGACCCGCATAGCTCATTTTGATGGAGCTTACCATGGGGCCGAGGCTGGCGTCCAGCTCGCACAGCAGCTTCAGCTCCCTGCCGGTGATCCATGCGCTCACGATGGGATGACCGGCGCTGCCGTCGGCGCCCACGCCCAGGGAGCAGATCTCGAAGGCATCGGCTGTGGTGATATCACCCTTGCGGATGGAGCCGCGAATGGTGCCAAGACCTACCAACGCCACGTCGATATCGGTGATGCCCGCCTGCTCCGCCGCGTAAAGATAGGAATCGGCGATCAGGTCGCCGGTGGTGTATTCCTGATGAGTGGCATACATTTCATCCAAAGGGATCATATCGAAGGAGGAACGGCAGATCACCGTGTCAAAATCGGTGGGAGAGGATGAAAGATAGGTGTCGTTCACGACCTTGCGGAAGGCGTCCACCTTCTCCGCCATTGCGGGGTCTTCCCTGACGGAACCGTCAACGGGAAGGAGACGGTATTCCTTTACCTTTACTTTCCCGTTCTCCACTGTGAAGGTGAGCTTTCCCAGGTTGGACAGGTATTCGCCGCAGCAGACGATCACGGTGTCGCCCACAAGAGCAGGCTCCCGATAGGCGCTGTGGGTGTGCCCGCTTACGATGATATCGATATCCGGCACCGCCCTGGCCAGTTCCGCGTCTTCCCCTTCGCCCAAGGAAGAGGTGCCGGTGTGGGACAGAACAATGATCACATCGCAGCCGTTTTCCAGCATTTCAGGAACCCATTTCTGCGCGGTTTCGATATAATCGCTGAAGCTCACGTCACTTTGTACACATTCGATGGAATCATAGCCCATCAGGCCCAGTACGCCGATCTTGTGACTGCCTTTTTCTATCACGGTGTAGGGCTTCACTCTGGCTGCTTGAAGAGCGTCCTTCAGTTGCTGCTGTTCCTGTGTAAGCTCACCTGTCAAATTCAGGTTGGCCTGAACAAGCGTGGGTACCTTTTCTTCGCATGCGGCGTAAGAACGCAGCATTTCAGCTACTCCGGAGGCGCCGTAATCAAATTCGTGATTTCCCAGCGTGGTCACCTCGCAGCCGCACAGGCCCAGCATGCCCAGCTCAAAGGCATCGGTAAAAATGGATTGAAACAGGGTGCCCATGGAAAAATCACCGGCATCCAGGTACAGGGTGTTTTCGTCACGATTTTCTTCTATCAGGGTCATCAGCCGTGCCGCGCCGCCATGCTCAAGCAGACCGGAGCTGCTCTGCGAAACGGTGGGATAATAGTAATCGTGTATATCATGGGTAAAAAGCAGGGTAAGCGTTTCGTCCTGAGCGGCAAAGACCGGCATGCTGCAGCACAGCAAAACGAAGCAAAGCAGGAAACAGAGTGTTTTTTTGAGCATATCATGATTCCTCCGAGAGTAAGATCATGAATATTATAACACGTATTTCGGTATTTGCTTCAATTCTTTTATGAACGGCCGTTTTTTTCCGCTACCGCGGTTCACGATAGCCTTTCCATATCGGCACCGTCACCGTATTTTCATACTGTCAGGGTACGCCGAATATGCCGAAAACAGGGGGTTGACAAAAGCGGATTTGGCGGGTATACTGCAAACCATATTTCAAGGAGGGAGGAACGGCCGATGATCCGCGCTGCGCTGTCTTATAACGGTACGAATGATAACTGGGACGTTTATGGTAACGGCTCTGATTTTTCGTATTTGTTTCAGGCAGCGGAAAAAGACGTGTAATCGACCGGGAACATCCCGCCAATCGCCTGCCTGAAACGGCAGGCGATTTTATTTTTCCAGAAGATGGACAGCAGAAAGGAAGAAAAAGACGATGATACGCAAGGCGACGATGAAGGATGCGGAACGGGTGAACGAACTAAGGAAGATGGTGAACGACATTCATGTGGAAGGCCGGCCGGATATTTTCAGGCCCGGTTTTTGTCAGGAATTGCAGGACCAGGTGATGAACTACATCGATCAGGAAAACTTTGGGATCCTGCTGGAGGAGCAGGATGGGGAGATCCGCGGCATGGTGATGCTCGACTGGATCGACCGGCCTGAGTCTCCTTACAATCGGGCCCGTAAGTTCTGTCATGTGGCGGAGATCGCAGTGGATGAACGCTTCCGCAGGATGGGAGTGGGGAAAGCCCTGATGGAAGGGATGAAGACGGAATGCCGAAAGCGCGGCGTCAAACGGATCGAACTGGACGTGTGGGCATTCAATGACGCGCTGGCGTTTTATGAAGCAGAAGGGTTTACGGTATTCAGGAGGTTTATGGAATATGAAGTTGAAGATGCTTGATCTGGAACAGGCCGGGAAGGTCTATGAATTCGTTTCGGCGATGCCTGCTGACGAGAACGGGTTTGGGTCGGAATTTTCCGGGTGTACGCGGGAAGAGTTTGTCCGCCTGGTGGAACGCGCGGAAAAAGCGCGGCGCGGGGAAGATCTGCCGGCGGGATGGGTGCCCCAGACGCAGTATATCCTGTGGAACGATGAGGATATTCCGGTCGGGCTGTTCCATTTCCGTCAGCATCTATGCCCTTCGCTGAGAGAGAGGAGCGGACATATCGGCTATGCCATCCGGGAAGGATACCGGGGACGGGGGTATGCTGCCGAGGGCCTTCGGCTGATGATCGAGGAAGCAAAAAAGACCGTGCCGGAGCCTGAGCTGCTCCTTGGCGCATTAAAGAGCAACAAGGCTTCGCTCGCGGTGCAGAAAAAGAACGGTGCGATCCCCATGCTGGAAACGGAGGATTACCTGCTGAGTCGGATCCCGCTGGAGCGGACCCGGGTCCCGATCGTTGCGGGAGAGGATAGCCCTTTTTTTGAAGTTGACGGTATGACGGATGGCGAGGTCATGCTGAAGGTGGAGAAACTGAGCCCTGCGGACCCGGAAAAGCAATGGCTGCCCGCGTATCATTTCTTTATCTGTCTAACGGACGGGACCCGGATCGGCAGCTGTGACCTTCGGCTGGGCCATAACGAGAAGATCTATTATGGCGGAAATATCGGTTACAGCGTGGATGAACCGTATCGCGGGCACCGGTATGCCGCCAGGGCGGTAGGTCTGCTGAGAAAACTGGCGGCGAGGCACGGGATGGATTTTGTGCTTATCACCTGCGACTGGCAGAACGCCGCTTCGGCGCGAACCTGTGAACTGGCAGGATGCAGGTATATCGAAACCGTGGAGCTTCCGGAATATAACGATATGTACCGGGAAGGCATGAGAAAAGTGATGGTATGGCAGCTGATGAGTATGAAGGAATAACAGGAGCTGCCAACCCCTTTATTGCAGGATGGCCCGGCACAGGGTCTCGGCAAAGCTTTCGAGACCGATACGGTCCTCTTCAGTGAAACGGTTTAGATCCGGGCTGTCCAGATCCAGTACGCCGATGATGCGTCCGTCCTGGTGCAGGGGGATCACCAACTCGGAATTGGAAGCACTGTCACAGGCAATGTGGCCGAGAAACCGGTGGACATCGGGAACCAGGATGGAACGATCCTCTTTCACGGCGGTGCCGCAGACACCTCGGCCGACAGAGATCTCGATGCAGGCGGGTTTGCCCTGGAAGGGACCAAGAACGAGACGATCGCCTCTAAGATAGTAGAAACCGGCCCAGTTGAGGCGGTCCAACCGCTGCCAGATCAGGGCTGAGGCATTGGCAAGATTGGCAACGCCATGGGGAACGCCTTCGGTGAGAGCGGCGATCTCGCGCGTTAGGGAAACATAATCCATGGAAAAGCACCTCTTATCTTTATTCGTTTGTGCGTTCCTCCGGGAAGGCGGAAAGAAGCGGTTCCACATCGGTTTTTCCCTTGATGCGGCGGTCAATATAGTTTTTTGTGATCTTTCTTACCATTCCGCACAGAGCAACGACGCCGATCAGGTTGGGGAGTGACATCAATCCGTTGAAGGTATCGCTCAGGTCGATCGCCAGGCTGGTATCCAGGATGGAGGAAAACAATATGGCGGCAATGAACACCACCTTGTACACCCAGGTGGAACGGGTGCCGAACAGGAATTCCCAGGCTTTTTTGCCGTAGAAGCTCCATCCCAGAACGGTGCTGAAAGCAAACAGTGTGACGGCAATGGCGATAAAGATCCCGCCGAAGGAACCGAAGTTTTTGGTAAAGGCTTCGGTGGCCAGGCCCAGCTTCGTGGCTCCGGTGAGAGATGCGCCGGTGTTCAGGTCCACGATCCCGCTGGTGAGGATCACCAGCGCGGTGAGGGTGCAAACGATGAGGGTGTCCACAAACACCTCAAAAATGCCCCACAGGCCCTGAGCGACCGGTTCCTTCACGTCGGAGGCGGAATGGACCATCACAGAAGAACCTAGCCCGGCTTCATTGCTGAACACGCCGCGCTTGAAGCCCCAGCTCATGGCTTCGGCGATCACTGCGCCGCCGATGCCGCCGGCAGCGGAGCGGAAGTTGAATGCGCCGCGGAAAATGGAGCCCAGTGCCGGCAGGAGCTGATCGATATTCATGAACACAATGATCAGGGAACCCGCAATATAGAACAGGGCCATGAAGGGGACGATCTTTTCGTTGGTTTCCGCAATGCGCTTCAGACCGCCCAGAATGACCAGCGCCGCTACGATGAGCAGAATGGCTCCGATGATCAGGCTGCCTGTGCGGCTGCTGTTCAGGGAGGCATCACCGGAGAGGCTGGCGGCTACGTTCAGCACGCTTTCGCGGATGGACGATATCTGCCCCATGTTGCCGATGCCGAAGGAAGCCATAACGGCAAATACCGAGAACAGCACGGCCAGCACCTTGCCGAGCGTTTTGCAGTGAGGCTTGCTGCCAAGGCCGTCTTTGAGGTAATACATAGCTCCGCCGCACCATTCGTTCTCCTTGTTGCGGCGGCGGTAAAAAATTCCCAGCACATTTTCGGAATAGTTGGTCATCATGCCCACGATAGCGGCGATCCACATCCAGAACACAGCGCCGGGCCCGCCCATTGTGATGGCATAGGCTACACCGGCGATGTTGCCGGTGCCGATGGTGGCGGAAAGAGCGGTGCACAGAGCCTGAAACTGGCTGATGCTGTGCTTGTCAGAGGATTTTACGGTCTTTTTTGAGAAGAGCTTTCCAATGGTTTCCTTCATCGTGTGACCGAAGTGGGTGAACTGGAAAAAACCGGTCAGCACTGTCATGAGCACCCCTGTGCCGATGAGCAGTGTGAGTGCGGGAGCCCCCCATACCACGTCGTTTACCGCCGTATTGATCTGGGAAATGACAGAAGTGACATCCATATAAAAGCCCTCTTTTCTGTATTCTGAATACGGGAGCTTTTCTGCAATCAAAAAGCGGAGAGATATCCCTCTCCGCAGAAAAACGATCCCTTTGCCGCGATGCGGCAGATCCAGTTCCGTCCTTTTGCCTGAGAGATTCAGCTTTTTACAGCTGTTGCACCTTCGGCACCGCCCCGTTTCCGGGCGGATTCTCCGGAATGCCGTCCGCGTACAGTCTTTTTACCTGAGAGTGTTGCTCCTTCGGCGTTCCCTGGGGAACCTTTCCTGCACGCTTCCTTCGGCCCGTATTCGATTGATAATAATATACTCAATGAAAAACGATTTGTAAAGAGGAAATTTCAATAGGTGCATTTCAGGGAAATGCGGTTCACCTTGCCGTTATCGGCATAATAGCACAGCACCATCCGGGCATCGTCATTCCGGAAGTAAATATATTCGATACGGTAGCTGTTTTCATCGGTTTTGTAGATCATGCCGGTGCCCATCGCGTCATCGTGGTAAAGGCTGCGGCTGCCGTCCTGATTTTCAGGCTGACCCATATCCCGGAAAAGCACGATCACATCTTCGGGACGGATGCCGACCCGTGTGGAGCGGGGCGCGGTCATGGAAGGAGAGGAGGTCTCCACATAGTAGAGGATGTAGCCCTTTTCTGAGGAATAGAAGCGGGCTTCACCCCAGCTGTAGCTGAGCCGGGTGCACACATTCGGGTTGGAATTGTCGTCCACCTCGGTCTCTTCGATGGGCTGACCGTATTTGCGAATGAAAGCGTCGCGGTTGGTCTTCATCATCGTGAAGCCCGAAAACTCATCTCCGCTGTTGAAATAACGTTTAAACGGCTGCAGGATCTCATATTCCACATCCAGTTCGTTGCTGACCTTGCCGAAGCTGTCCACGCATACCGCCTTGAGATGCACCGAATTGCCGCCAGGCAGCTTGATGGGTTCGCCGGTGTAGATGGGAGAATTGGAGGTGGGTGAGGTGCTGTCGATGGTGTAGTAAATGGTCACGTCGAAATCATTCAGGTTTCTGAGCCTTACGCTGGCGGAATTGTAGGTGTCGCTGGCCAGGGAAGGATAGGGAGCCACCGGGTTGGGAAGAGTGACTGTGTAGTTCACGTTCAGTTCATCGCTTACAAGCTGACTGGAAACGCACACGGCATGCAGCGCGTGGTAGCCTTCTTTCAGCTCAATAGGGCCTGTATAAAGCGTTCCGTCTTCCGGAAGGTTCCCGAATCCAAACAGGTAGTAGATCTCAAACCCGTCGGAGGAAGACAGCTCCAGCGTTTTGTAGGAGGAATACTTGCCGCCGCCCAGGTTGGCAGTGGGAGGTTTGGGAAGCATTTCGTTCCGTTCCCGGTTGAAATAGCTGTCGCCGGTGTTTTCGTAGGCGGTTTTCATGAAAGCGGCCGCTTCCACCAGACGCCCCTGGGAGCGCATCAGGCGGATGATATTTTTGTAGGCCAGGGAGGTGGTTTTGTCCAGATCCCGATACATGGTGACAAACACGCTTTCGGCATCTGCGCTTCGGCCTGCGGCTTCGTAGGCTTCTGCCAGAAGCTGAAGCTTCTCGTACAGGTCCTCTTTTGCGGGCTCCTGCTTCCAGGCTTTTTCATATATGGCAATGGAATCGTCGATATAGCCCTGATCCAGCAGTTCTGTCCCATAGGACCACAGCGCTTCTGCAGAGGTTTCCCGGCCCATTCTGGCCAGGATGAGCTGGCCGTGATCCGTAAGGTTCAGGTAAAGGAATGCCGATACGCCGGCGGCCAGAATCAGCGCAAGGATGACCACGGCCACGGCGGACCAGTTGATCATCACCTTCCGCACAGAATAGGTCCTGCGATGATTTTGGTGGAATATAAGTCCCTTCCTGCCGGTCGCTTCCTCATCCTGTTCCGGCTTTTTTCCGGGCGTGACAAAACGGGTGTCGATGCCTTCATCCGCCCGAAGCCGCCGTCTTTCACTGATGGGGGCATCGGGAACGGCGTTCACTTCCGGTTCCTGACGGGTGAAGCTGATGCGGGGAGCGGAGGGCGCCGCGCTGCTGCCCTGACGGATGCTTCCGACCCGGGAAGGATCCTGACGGGCGATCGGCTCGCCGCATACGCTGCACATTGCGGCGTGTTCCGGCAGGATATTGCCGCATTTTTTACAGATCAAGCGCGTTCTCTCCTTTCACGGCCTGTATGGCTGGGGATTTCAGTTTTCGTGAGCCGCTTCCTCGGCTTTCTGAGCTTCCAGGGCACGCAGAGCTTCATAAGCGGGGTCCTTTTCATCAAACTCGCGCACCGGAGCCTCGTCTCCCAGAATTTCGATCGCGTTGCGCAATTCAATATAATCCAGATATCCGGTCTCTTCGCTGGCAGCCAGGGCCTTGAGGGGGCCCAGGGCTTTTTCATTGCCCAGCTTGCCCAGAAAATCGGCCAGCACGGCGCAGCGGTCCCGGTGATCGTTCAGAAGGTTCATCAGGGTGACGAACACCTTTTCTTCCGGGTCCGGATAATGGCACAGCAGGGAGCAAAGGCATTCCTTTCCGGGATCGGTGGCGTCTGCAAGGCGGGCGGTCATGGCGTTTACAGGCTTTTCTCCCATGGAGGAAAGGCTTTCCAGCGCATTTTCGGCCAGCTCATTGATGCAGCCTTCTCCGTTTTCTTCCTCTGATTCTTCCTGCATCCGGGCGACCCAGTCGATATACAGATCCATCGGGAGCTCGCTTCCGATCTCACGCAGCACGGCCACCGCCAGCATACGGGCCTCCTGGGGCGCACGCTCCTTTTTGAGCAGGTCATAGAGCGGTTTTTCAGCTGAGCTGTTCATTTCGCTGAGACGGTTCAGAAGCATATCCGGTACGGGTACACGCTGCTTGATGTAATCCTCCAGATGGTTTACCAGCATTTTCGCATTGTCAAACTGATCAAAATAATGTCCGGGGGCAATGTTGCCAAGCCAGTCCACAGGCTGCTCCAACCACTCGCCGTACACTTCGGGCATTTTTGCTTCCATCTGGTCATAATTTTTGTATTCCTTCTGATGCTCCCGGAGCCACTGGCTCAGATAACGCTGAAATTCCTTGTCAAAATTGATACACTTCATGGTAACGACCCCTTTCACAGATCATTTTTGCCGATCTGGCGCAGCCTGCGCCGGATGGCGGGAGAAAAGGAAGACAGATCCGTCCGGATCAGGGAGAAACGGCGTATCCCGGAGGCATGCAGGCCATAAAGGAGGATGGCATCCTGCCAGAGATCTGGGTTGTTTTCAATCCGGGCCCGCATTCCGGGGGTGAGATGGGAAAACACATTGTCAAAGGCTTTTCTGACCTGTTCCGGGTTTTTTCCACCGGTGAACAGCAGGCAGGTGTGATAAAGCTTTTTGCGGATGCTTCCCCGTTTTTTATGGTTTTCTTCAAGCAGCGCGTCTCTCAGCTTCTTTTCATTTTTTGTGATCATATGTGTTTCCACCAGCGGATCCATGCGCAGAGCCTGAGCGCGGTATTCCTTTGCCTGCGCTTTTTCACCGGGCAAAAGCTCACAGCATTGGGCGGCTAAAAGCAGAAATTCGGCACAGTAGGGATAGCGGCTGAGCCAGGCCTTTGCCAGAGACAGTGCATCCTGAACCCGTCCGCATTCCAGACAGGTTTTGCCAAAGAGCAGCGCGTCTGTCATGCTCGTGCATAATGGCAGGGCGGAAAGCATGGCTGCTGTGGCGGTGACCGGTTCGTGCATCTGGGTGGCTGCACGGAGCATCAGCAGATGGAGGACCAGGTTCTTTTGTTCACTCTGTTCGACTGTATCCCGTAAAAGAAGGAAGGTCTCCGCTCCCTTCTTTTCATCCAGCAGCCCAAGGATCCTATTCAGGAACCGGGCTTGCTTCCCGGGAACGTTTTTCAGCAGCACCTGTTCTTCGCTCAGGTAACCTTCGCGCCACCGGTCCCAAAGAACGCATTGAATGCTGATATGAGTTTTGCCCACCTGAAACTGTCGGTCCATTCCGTTCAGCAGAGCTTCCGCGTGATTGGCTTCCGGCCCGTAAGGACAGAAAAACAAAAACCTTTCCAGTGCGGCCCGGGCGGCGATATACCGTCCTCCCACAGCGGCATTGACTCCTGCCAGGTAATAGCCTACAGGGGGAAGGGCATGGTCGTGATACAGGCGCAGAAGCTCCCGATCGGAAGCCTGCAGGCAGCTCAGATTTGTCAACGTACGCGCCAGCTCCAGCCGGGCTTCAATGCTGCCGGTCTCTGCTGCCATGCGCAGATACCGCACACACGAGGGCATGTCTTCTCTTGTCCGGTATTCCTCTGCCCGGTCCAGATAGAATCGGGTATTCTGTCTGAAAAGCAGGACCGTGTTTTTTTCCATATCAACGGGTCGCCGATTCCAGAAGACGGATCAGCTGGTCCTTATCAAAATGCTGTGCCGTGCGGCAGAAATAGCAGGTGAGGTCGGCTTTGCCGTCCTCTTTTATCAGCTGTTCCAGTTCGCTGCGCCCCATCGCGATCAATGCCTTTTCCATTTTTTCACGGCTGCAGTCGCACTGCCATTTGAGCGGTTCCCTGGAAAGCAGCTGGAGATCCATATTTTCAAACCAGTTTTCCGCCAGCTTTTCCAGCGGCATGTCTGCCACTTCTCTGCTGATGTAGTAGAAGAAGGGAGAACGGGCTTCCAGCATGTCGAGCGTTTCCTCGCTGCATCCGGGCATGGCCTGCACAAGGATGCCGCCGGATGAAAGACAGGCTCCCTCATGCATAAGGCATCCCAGACTTACCAGCGAGGGCTGCTGCTCGCTCACGGTGAAGTAACTGGCAAAATCCTCCGCCAGTTCCCCGGAAACCAGGTTCACCTGTCCCACATAGGGCTCGCGCATGCCCAGATCCTTTACCACCGTGAGCCGGCCTTCATGACCGATATAGCCGCCCACATCCAGGTGCCCGTCTTTTTTGAGGGGCAGGGTCACCTGGGGATTGGTCGCCGTGGCCTTCACATTTCCGCCATGGGCTACCGCGGTCAGCTTTCCCGCAGGGCCATCGCCTGCCACCGTAACGGTGACGCTGGCGTCCTTATCTTTCATCTGCACTCCCATCATTGCCGCGGCGGTCATCAGCCGGCTCATTGCGGCGGCGGCCACATCCGAAGGCTGATGGATACGGATCATGTTCCGGGTCATTGCCGTCGTGCGGCACAGCAGCACCCGGGCTTCTCCTCCGCGTACGCTGAAATGCAGCATATCATCGGGCAGATACATCACATTTTCGTTTGCCATGTTCAGGCTCCTTTTTCGCATACGGTAAATATGCGTTCGTCTTTATCGGCAGGCGCGTCCATTCGCATGCCGCCGAAGAAAGCAATGTTTTCAAAACCGGCCTGGAGGAGCAGGCTTCTCAATTCGTCACAGGTCCAGGCCCGCTGGGTCTGCTCTTCCCGGGTGCGGATAAACCGCTCCGTTTCGTTTTCACGGGTAAATATCGAAAGCTCCATCTTTACGGTGCGGGTCTTTTCATGCCAGGTGTTCAGCCAGATATAGGCGCAGTCATCCTCGTCCAGAGTGAGGATATTGCTGCCTAAGACGTTTCTGAGCTTATAGGATGAGGAAAAGTCGAAAAGCAGCTTTCCTCCCGGCTTCAGACCCTTCCAGGCTGAAGTGAAAAAGCGCAGGGCGTCCTCCTTGGAGAGAAGATAATTGACCCCGTCACAGGTGGCCAGCACGGCATCCTGAGGCCGCATCACCTGAAGAAACCGCATGTCCTGCCTGATATAGGGGATCTGCAGTCCGCGGGCACGGCTTTTTTCCATTGCGCGCTGCAGCATTTCTCCGGACAGGTCTGCTCCGGTCATGCTGAGCCCCGCTTCTCTGAGGGGGATGGTGATGGACCCGGTGCCGCAGGCACATTCCGTTACCCGCAAAATGCCCGGACCCAGCAGATCAAGATAGTGCCGGGCCCAGGCGGTGTAATCCACATCCTGCATAAGCAGGTCATATACATTTGCAAAATCCGTATACATGGCGGTGCTTACTCAGTTTTTTCAGTCTGATCCGGGTTTTCATCCTGCATATTGGAAAGCAGGTCATCTTCCTCGTCCTCCAGATCCTTGTCGGCCAGGCCGATATTGGTGCGGGCGCCGGGGATCCGGGGATTCAGATATTTTTCAAACACGGCGTTGGTGAAAGAGGCGTGAATGAAACGGGTGAGAGAATTGCCGAGCAACGCATACCATGCGGCGATCAGAAGCATCGCGGTCAGCCAGTTGAGGCCGAACAATTGCACAGCCAGAAAGAACAGCGCGGTGGGCACCAGGGAGACCAGACGCACGCCTACGGTTTGCGGCAGACGGGCCAGGGCCAGGATCAGACTGTTTTTCACCAGCTGACGGAAGGTGACCTTGTAGCCCACCATCATGGGATAGGCGATCACCAGGGCCAGGAACCACACGAAGGCCAGCACCACGATCAGCATTTGAAGCACGGTGAAAAGCAGGGAGTTTTTAGTCGCCGCCATCTGACCGTAGAACTGCCAGCATTCCGCCACGATGAACGGCACCAGAGCGGAGATGGCGCTGATGCCAAGGCCCTGCTTCCAGTTATCCTTCACGGCATCCTTGAAATCGCTCCAGATGAAAGCATGCTCGTCCCGTGCCCAGTTGCGGGTCACGTAAGCCATGCCCGCCTGAACGGGGCCGGTGATCAGAATGCAGGGGATCAGGAACAGACACATCTGCGTGATCATGCCCCACATCCAGGAGGAGCCTTGGGTCTCATCCGCTTCCGCCAGTTCCCGGAGGGCTTCAGGGGCTTCAGTGACCACACTTTCATTGGTTTCAGTGTTATAGGAAGTGATATAGCCTGTTTCCTTATATTCGGAAAGGGAACTGCTGATCATTAGGGCATTGCTGATGAAATAGATGACCACAACGATGGTGGGAAGAAATGCAAGAACAGTCATCAGGTTCATCCTGATCAGACCGGAAATGCGGATCCTCAGCATTTCCCAGAAAAGCTGCCAGCGGTTGGTGGGAAGATCGCTTTTCTTGAAATCACCTTTCCCGGCTTTTCCGTAAAAATAGTTATTCATCAGGCGGCCCATGAACATACCCTCCTCAGAAATCGGTTATTCTCATATTATAGCATAGGGGTGCGGAGTGTGAAAAGCTTTTTTTCCGCTGTGTGCATGCGGCAGCGGATAAATAGAAAACAAAGCAGAGCAACCGTCCGCTCATGTTATTGGCTCCGGAAAGGGGATCACAAAGCTGAATTCGCTGCCCTGGCCGGGTGAGGAGATCAAATGGATCTGAACGCCCAGCTTCTGCATGATCTCCCTTGCGATAGCCAGCCCCAGGCCGCTTCCCTTGTCGCTGCGGCTCTTTTCAGCCTGGTGGAAACGCTCAAAAGCCAGGCGGCAGGTTTCCTCATCCATGCCGATGCCGTTGTCTTTCACAAAGAAGCGCACGCCCTTTTCTTCCCGAAGGGCTCCCAGAATGACTCTGCCGCCCGCCGGAGTATATTTTCGGGCATTATCCAGAAAGATGGTCAAAACCTGGCTGAGCCGGTCTTCATTGGAAAGCACGATGGGGATCTCTCCGGCGGGCAGCTCTTTTTCCAGGGAAAGAGAAGCCTTCTCGAAAAGACTGCCGTTGCGGTCCCACAGATCATACACCAGCTCCACCGGATCCACCTTTTCTGTTTCAAATGCGTTGGTATCGGCCTGAAGGCCGCTGAGCTCCAGCAGATCGTTCACCAGGCGGGAGAGGCGGTTGCTTTCATCGGCGATGATATTGTAACAGCGGTTCCGGTCGCTTTCACTGGTGACCATATCGTCCCGAAGGCCTTCCGCCAGCCCCCGGATCGAGGCAAGCGGCGTGCGCAGCTCGTGACTGATGTTGGCCACATAATCGTGGCGGGTCCGCTCCAGACGTTCCTCTTCGGTCACATCCCGGATAAGCGCCACATTTCCTGCGTTTTCCTCTCCGTCTGTTGGAAGGGGCGTTATGGTGTACTGCAAAATCCGTTCCCCGGCGGGGAGCCGTCCTGTGACCGGCTGATCTGTTTTTTCAGACAGGGCCTGCCATACGGTGCTGAACTCTTTGGTGTCCCTTCCGCCAAGCAGGCGAAGCGCGGCGCTGTTGGAATGCAGAAGGGTGCCGTTTCCGTCGGCGGCCAGGATGCCTTCGCTGAGACCTTCCAGGATCAGGGTCATGGTCTCTTTTTCGTGACGCAGGTCCGTGATCATGTGCCGGATGGCCTCGGTCATGTAGTTGAAAGTCTGTGCGATCTCTCCGACCTCCCCGGTCAGGTTCTCCGGAAGAGAGTAGCTTTCCCCTTCCCTTATGCGGTTGGCAGCGTCGGTGAGGAGCCTTACAGTGCGGGTACCGCGCCGGGCAAAGAACCATCCCGGTAGCAGAATAAGCAGGATCAGAAGGGGAAAGGACAGCAGCATCCTGAGCCGCAGACCGGAATTGACAGAGGACGGGTCCATTCCCGGTACCCCTGTGAGCACATAACCCTCACCGGTTTTTTCAAGCAGGATCCGATAAGAAGCAGAGGGATTAGCACGCAGGGAAAATTCCAGGATCGTGCTGTTTTCCGCCTGATCCATCAGCTCCCGCAGCTGTTTTGCGATCTCTTCGCCGTTCAGGATCTGACCGGCCCGGTCGGAAGCGGCAATGGGCAGCCTGTCTGGGCTATAGAGCACCCAGAAGGCGTCGGAGATGTTGAGGATCGGGTTCAGCTGCATTTGCAGGTCGTGAGGGCTGAAGCGTCCGTCTGTGCCGGAATACAGCAGTTCCTTGCCTGCAAGGTGAGCCCGGGCAAGCTCAGTTTCCCACACGGCGGAATAGGAAACATCTGAAAAATAGCAGGAAAGCAGAAAGGAACCGAAGGAGACCAGCAGCATGCAGCATAGCAGCAGCAGCAGAAAACGGGAAAGATAGGAAGCTTTACGCATCCTCTTTCACCTCGACCTTATATCCGACCCCGTATACCGATTTGAGCAGGATATCGGTGTTTTCCGGCAGCTTTTTCCGGATGCGCTTGATGCCGGTGTCCACCACACGGGGGTCGCCGTTGAAATCAAAGCCCCAGATGCTGTCCAAAAGCTGCTCCCTTGTGAACACCTGCCGGGGGTGGCTGGTCATCAGATGGAGGATCTCCACCTCCTTGGGGCTGAGCAGCACCGGAGCACCGTCCACGGTGACTTCATAGCACTTCAAGTCGATCCTTGTGTTGCCCACCGTGAGCACATTCTGGTCGGGATACACCTGCATCTGGTTCATTCTGCGGAAAATGACCTGGATGCGGGATACCACCTCGCGGGGGGAGAAGGGCTTCACGATGTAGTCATCAGCGCCCAGGGCAAAGCCCAGCAGCTTATCCACCTCCTCGCCCTTGGCGGTGAGCATGATCACCGGCACGGAGGAGACCGCCCGGATATCCACGCACACCTGGGTGCCGCTTCGGCCGGGCATCATGATATCCAGGATCACCAGGTCGGGCCTCATCCTTTCAAAGGCTTCCATCACCTGATCGCCGCGGAATACGGAATAAACGTCATAATCCTCCCGTTCCAGATACATCCTTAAAGATTCGTGGATCCCGATCTCGTCATCAGCGATCAGGATCAGCTTTTTCTTACTCATATTTTCTGCCTGAGGCCCTTTCTTTATCGCTCTTCAGCCATTTTAACACGGCTGCCGGGTTTCCTCAAGAGCTGTACGAATTATGACAAAATCCCGGGCGGATCCTGAACTGCGTAAAAAATCAAATTTCATAAAAAAAGGGCTTGACAACCGGGAATGCCTTCCGTATAATATCCATTGCAGTTGAGAAACTGCAGTGTTGGGGAATGGTGTAACGGCAGCACCTGCGACTCTGACTCGTATAGTCAAGGTTCAAATCCTTGTTCCCCAGCCATTTTGCCTCCATTGTCTAGCGGTCTAGGACGCCGCCCTCTCAAGGCGGAAACATGGGTTCGA
>JAZLIA010000020.1:0-5524 GCA_045617125.1 Clostridia bacterium
GACCCCCAAGGATGAAATCAAGCGCCGCGTGGAAGAAGCCGCCCGTATCCTGGATATCGGCTATCTGCTCAACCGTAAGCCCAAGGCTTTGTCCGGCGGCCAGCGTCAGCGTGTTGCTCTGGGCCGTGCCATCGTGCGTGAACCCAAAGTCTTCCTGATGGACGAACCTCTGTCCAACCTGGACGCCAAGCTGCGTGTTGCCATGCGTACTGAGATCACCAAGCTGCATCAGCGTCTGCAGACCACCTTCATCTACGTTACCCATGACCAGACCGAGGCCATGACCATGGGTTCCCGTATCGTTATCATGAAGGATGGTTTCATCCAGCAGGTGGATACTCCTCAGAACAACTACGATTATCCTCACAACAAGTTTGTGGCCGGCTTCATCGGCAGCCCCCAGATGAACTTCTTCGATGCCCGTCTGGTTGCTGAAAACGGCAAAGTTTATGCTGTTTTCGGAGATAACAAGATCCTGGTTCCCAAGGAGAAGCTGGACAAGCTGACCGACGAAAGCTACATTGGCAAAGAAGTCACCATGGGTATCCGTCCTGAGAACATCGATGACGATCCTGAATTCGTTGCTGCTCATCCCGAAGCCACCATGCGTGTGCATGTGGAAGTGACCGAGCTGATGGGTGCTGAAACCTATCTGTATTTCACCACTTCCGGCAAGGAAGACAACGTGATCGCCCGTGTTAATCCCCGCACCAAGACCAAGACCGGTGATGACACCGTTGTTGCTCTGGATACCAGCCGTCTCCACTTCTTCGATAAGGACACCGAAGATACCATTCTCAATCGCTAAGTATCAAATTCCTTCATCCCGAAAGGTTCACCTTTTCGGAAAAGGAGCATACAGGAATGGCACAGCCCCCAAACAGGGCTGTGCCGTTTTTGTATAATACTAAACTCATTTTAAAACTCAACATTTACTTGCATCTGTTCAGTTTTTAAAACTCGTTTAGTATAACGCTTTGACGGATCGAAATTACATTACAGGCACAGAATATGATATTCAGCAGAGCATAATGAAAAAACGCTTCTCTGTTTCCATCTGTTTCAGAAGCAGGGAGGCGCTTTTCAGTTATTCCTCATAGAAGGTATTCCCGCCAACAAACTCCCGCACAATGCTGGTTGGAGGAATATCCCGGTAGGCATCCTCGGGGGCAGGCAGAAAATAACGCAAGATCTTGATCAGTCTTCTGGCGATCGGATAAACCACATTGTCTCTTTCCAGATTCTTTAAGGCGTCAAATGCGAGCGTCCGCAGTAAGGGAAGCTCATAATGCAGGGCGGAGTTGATCACCGCATCCGCCTGTTCCTGATAAGGAAAGATCCATTGATCCTCCCCTGCACGCACCGACCTCCACATTGACAAAGTATCCTCTACCTTAGTTCCGCGGAACTGATAATCTCTCACCACACGGCGTAAAAGCCTGGCATCTGTAGTGCGGATCCGGTTATGATCATCCAGATTTAAGCAGGTAAGCTCAGTAATAAAAACCTTGAACAGATCATTTCGGTCAAAGCCCTGATGCAATGCCGGATTCAGCCCATGAATGCCTTCCACCAGCAGGATCTCCCCATCCTGCAGGGTCATAGGAACCCGTTCCGGAAGCCTGGTCTGACTGTGAAAATCAAAGCGCGGCATGGGAGCT
Source organism: Clostridia bacterium (assembly GCA_045617125.1). Classification (GTDB taxonomy): domain Bacteria; phylum Bacillota; class Clostridia; order Christensenellales; family Aristaeellaceae; genus ZC3RG03. Next base: position 1,662 of record JAZLIA010000020.1, read on the forward strand.
TCTTCTCCTCTGAGCAGCTTTCCAATACACTCGCGTATCAAAGGCACGTCCAAGGCATCCAGTGCTTCCAGATCCGGTTGACCGTCCTCTTCCGGGATCAGGTCTGCCCTGTTACGGTAAAAATCATCCAGGCTGATCATCTTTGGAGAATAACCCAGCACCTTCAAATGAATGGACAGACGGTTTGCAAAGGTAGTTTTCCCGCTGGAGGAGGGACCGGCAATGAACACCGCTCTTGCTTTTCTTTCCCGGATCCTTTCCGCAATATCGGCGATCGCCTTATCCTGCAGTGCTTCATTCACACGGATAAAATCTCGATATCGCCCTTCCGCGATCATATCGTTCAGGTCAGCTGCATTGCTGCATTTCAGCACCCTGCACCAGTAATTTGAAAGCTGGAAAGCCTGAAGATGCATTGGCAACACTGCCATTTTTGAAAGCACATCTGCATCATGCTTGCATGGAAGCAGTATCACAAAGCCTTCACTGCACAAATGCAGCCCGAAAACACGCACCCTGCCTGTAGAAGGCAGCATGGGGCCGTAAAAATATTCTTTCATTTCTCCGCAGGAATAAATGTGAAAGTGATCCTCCGGGCGATAGCCGAGCAGCTTCACCTTATCCTGCATTCCAAGAGAAGCAAAATAGTCGATCGCCTCCTGTTTGGTGCAATCCTGTTTTACAAAAGGCAGATCCCTCTGCACGATCAGATCCATTTCACTCTGCAATCGTTCCATATCTTCCGGCGTACAGGGTCCATCCAGAAAACGGACATAAACCCCTGTGCCCAAAGAATGCTCAAAACGCAGCGTTCTTTCCGGAAAAAGCCGATAAGCCGCCAGAAGAAGCACAAAACGCAGGGAACGCTCATAGATCCTTCTGCCCTCTTCATGATCATAGGTGATCGGTTCAAGCTCGCAGTCTTTTTCCAGAAGATAACCAAGTTCCAGCACCCTGCCATTCTGAAAAGCGCCCAAAGTGTTAATTCCGGGCAGAAGATCTCTCAGAACTTCCTCAACGGTCGCCGGCTTTGAAAATTCTTTTTCCTGTGTATTTATTCTGATTTTCACTCGAGATCACTCCTTCGCTTCCTCCGCCTGCCGCTGCAGTTTTCGCTGCCACTGCAGATGCTTTGTCGCCACATAAGCCCTGTTTTGTTCTTCAGACAGGGATACTTGGCGGATCATGATCTTTTTTCCTTCCTCATTAGCGGATAAACGTATCCGGCACAGGATGAGCCCATGATCGGAGCATTGGGACAAAGCCATCATGCTGCCATCCGATTGCCGAACATACCCTTCAGTAAGGTCATACTTTCTCCCGCACACAGGGCAATTAGGTTTCTGTGCTGCAGCTGAACGGAGAGGATCTTCCCTGGTACGCAGCTTGAATATGTTCTCTGTAGCCCTTTTGCGTTCGGTGTGTTCCAATTTCCGGGGTTTCAGTGGATATTCAAGCACCTTTTCAGGCTCCGGGAAAGTCGCAAAAACCTTCGCGGTATAATAAGCATCATTTACTGCGTTATGGAAAGGTCTTTCATCCTCATCAGGCACGATCCCCAGTTCATCCATAGCGCCCTTGAGACCCATCCGGTCCTTGTTTTCTCCACGAAGAACACCATACAAGCGCTGCATGTCATACATGGTCTTCAGGTTTGTTTCGCACCGGAAATACTGCATGTTCTGTTCCAACACAGAAACATCATCGCAGCCCCAGGTAAGCAGAACATAATCCTCACCGCACCATTCAGCAAAGCTTTTCACCGCTTCACAAAATTCAGGGGCATCCTCCACATCCTCCTGCTCAATATGGGTGATCCGGCGGATACGGGGATTCAGCGTCGTATAACAAACCGGCTGCACAAAGGTCGTGAAAGAGTCCGTCACTTCCATTTTCTCATTCACCCTTACAGCTCCGATCTGAATGATCTCAAAAAGCAGCTTGCCCCGTGATTCCCGAAACGCGGCACTGTTGTAAGAGGATGGCTGGTTCCATTCCAAATCCAATACGATGTATTGCATATCAGTCATTCCGTTTCTCAAATTTTTCCTGACATAACGCGGCTGCAGCCTTAACTCCTGCCAGATGTCCGGTAGAAAACGCGATCTGAAGGTTATAGCCACCTGTCATTGCATCCACATCCAGCACTTCGCCGGCAAAATAAAGGCCCTTCACCTTTTTGCTTTCCATGGTGGAGGGGTTCACATCCCTTACATCCACCCCTCCCCGCGTGATCACCGCTTCCGTATACGGCCGCAGCGAGGTGATCCCGATGGGGATCTTTTTCATATGTTCCGCCAGTTTCCTTCTTTGAACAGCGGTCACATTGCAGCAGGGCAGCAGCGGATCGATCCCCGCAAGCATCGGAAATATTTCCGCCATTCTGATCGGCAGATATCCCCGCAGTAAAGTATTCAACTGCTTTTTAGGGTTCTGCTGAATTTCTCTTAATAAGCGTTCGTTCAGCTGTTCTTCTGTAAGCGCCGGCTTCATATCCAGATATGCTTCCGCATCTTCCAGCTTTTTCCCGGAAAGCAATGCCGATAATTCAAGCACCAGCGGTCCGGATATGCCGTAATGTGTAAACAGCATTTCACCCTGACCGCAAAAAAGCTTTTTCCCATTCAGCATCCCTGTCAGGGCAACATTCTTGAGGCTAAGTCCCTCCAGAGAACCGGTCCATCCTTCACTCGTTTCCAGTCCGGTCAAAGAAGGCGAGGTCTCGCACAGACGATGTCCCGTTTCCGCCGCCATTCGGTAGCCGTCACCGGTGGAACCGGTGGACGGATAGGAAAGCCCTCCGGTACACACGATCACCTTCCCGGCCTCATAAACCGTTCCGTCCTCACATTCAACGCCGTATACGCCCAGATCCCCGCATAGTACCCTCCTGACCGTTCGTTCCATCAGGATACGTCCGCCATGCTTTTTCAGTCTTTCCTCCAGCGCTCGGGTAACATCACTTGCCCGGTCGCTCACAGGGAACACTCTGCGTCCCCTTTCCACCTTCACAGGGCAGCCGCTTGCTTCAAGAAGCTCCATCATATCCCGGGGGCCAAAGGCGCAAAGAGCCGCATACAGGAACCGGGGATTTCGTATCACCTTCTGCAGAAAATTTTCCCGTTCCTCTTCAGCATTGGTCACATTGCAGCGGCCTTTGCCGGTAATATAGATCTTCTTTCCGGCTTTGATATTCTTTTCCAGAATCAGCGTTTCCGCACCGTTCTCCGCTGCGGCATTGGCAGCCATCAGGCCTGCAGCCCCGGCTCCCACCACAAGCACTCTGTCAGCTTTCCTGTCTGTTTGTGTAAACCCTGTATGCATCCCAGATCTCCTCGAGGCGATCAAAATTTCGGGTAAGCTCATCCTTCTTTTCAAGTGCCAGGGCGATCAGAAGGGCGTTGATCACAGCCAGAGGCGCAACAAGCGAATCCACAAAGCTGGCCATATCAGTTTTGGCGCAAAGACACAGATCCGCCTGAGAAACCAGCGGGCTCATCGGCCCATCTGAAAGCCCGATCACAGTAGCCCCGTTATTCCGTGCATAATGCATGGCTTCCAGTGTGCGGGCGGAATAGCGAGGGAAGGAAATCCCGATCAGCACGTCATCCTTACTGATACGGGCAATGGATTCAAACACATCGGTGCTTCCGACGGCAACCACCCGCACATCGTCAAAAATAAAATGCAGATAATAGCCAAAAAACTGGCTGAGGGGCGCGGCCGAACGCAGTCCCAAAACATAAATGGTCTTTCCTTTCAGGATGCTGTCCACGACCCGAAGAAAATCATCTGTATTCACCGTATCAATGGTGTTCCTTATGTTGGCCATGTCAGTTTTCAATACCCGATTGAGCACCTCG